>JALYQE010000298.1 GCA_030855965.1 Verrucomicrobiota bacterium
CGGAAGCCGATTACGTGATCGATATCGGGCCCGAAGCCGGTTCGTTAGGCGGAGAAATCGTCGCGGCCGGGACCCCGGAGGAAGTGGCCAAGAATCGCCTCAGCCGGACCGCGCCCTTTCTGCGCGAAGTGCTCGCGCAGGGGCGACCGGTGCCGCGGGCAGCCGAAGCACGCTAGGCGTGGCGAAATTTGCCGCCCACGGCATTCTCGCGGAAACTCGCGCGCCCAGATGTCCGCCTACTACCTGCACGATTTCGATCCGCTCATCTTCCAACTCTGGGGCAGCTTCGGGCCGCGCTGGTACGGCATGGCTTACGTCCTCGCCTTCGCCGGCGGATATTGGCTGATCGGTGTCCTGGCCAGGCGCGGCTATTCCCAGCTACGGCCGGCGCAGGTGGGCGACTTCGTCAGTTGGTGCGCGCTCTTCGGCGTCATGCTCGGGGGCCGGATCGGCTACGTCCTTTTTTATCGCCCGGAGATGCTGCGCGATCCGCTCTCGATCGTGCGCGTTTGGGAAGGCGGGATGTCGAGCCACGGCGGGATGCTCGGCGTCCTCGTCTTCACTTATTGGTACTCCTGGCGACACAAAATCTCCTGGCCGAATCTGGGCGACAATCTCGTGGTGGTGGTGCCGCTCGGTTTGTTTTTCGGGCGCTGCGCGAATTTCATCAACGGCGAGCTCTTCGGCCGTCTCACGCATGTGCCTTGGGCGATGCTCTTCCCGAAAGAATTGCTCGAACCGCGGAACGCCGTCGCCGCCGATCGCGCTCTAAGCGTGGCCCGGCAAATCGATCCCAGCCTAACGAGCCCGGAAGCGATCGTGCAGAGCATCCCTTCGCAGCCTGCCCTGGGCGAAGCGCTCCGCCCCATCCTGACGCCGCGCCATCCTTCGCAAATTTACGAGGCGCTGCTGGAGGGCCTCGTCCTTTTCACCGTCCTTTGGCTCGTCCGGACCCGGACGCGCCAGCCGGACGGGGTCATCACCGGATTGTTCTTCATCGGCTACGCGATCCTCCGCATCGTGGTTGAATATTTCCGCGAACCAGACGCTTCGCTGATCGCTGGCTTTACCCGCGGACAGTTTTTTTCCTTTTTCGTGTTCGCGCTTGGGCTGGCCTTCGTCGTCGTCGGCAAAATCCGCAACGTGCAGAGCTCGCCGATCTACCAGCGGGCGAGGTAGCGTCCCGCTCACGCCGCGGGCTGCAACCTCCGCTTTCGTTTCGCGCGACTTCCGCTATTACTAACGCAGAATGACGGAGCTGATTTTCGCCGGGAATTTTCTCGCGGATGGTGGCCTGGTTTTTTCCTTCGAACACTCGACCGTCGCCGGGAAAGCAGTCCTCCTGGTCCTCGCCATCGGCTCAATCTTCAGCTGGTCGGTGATGGTGACGAAGATGCGGGTGGTGCAATTTGCCCGGAAACAGACCGGTCGTTTCCTGGCCGCCTTTCGGCAGGACCGGCAGCCATTGCGCCTCTTTGAATCGAGCGTACGCTTCCCGGGTTCGCCGATTTTCCAGGTCTACCGCGCGGGCTGCGAGGAGCTGACCTTTCACCTCCTCGGATCGGCCGAGTTGGATGAGACATTTCGCGCCCGGCTTGACATCGCGGACAAAATCACGCCCGCGCAAATGCACGCGGTCAACGCCGCGATGGAGCGCGCCGTAGGCGAGACCGCGCTCAAGCTCGAGTCGCAGATGATCCTGCTCGCGACCGCGGTTAGCGGCGCGCCGTTCCTGGGATTGTTAGGCACGGTCTGGGGGGTGATGGACACTTTCACCGGCGTGGCGGAGGCGGGCTCGGCCAACCTCGCGGCGATGGCGCCGGGTGTTTCGGGCGCGCTCATCACGACTGTGACTGCGCTCCTCGTCGCGATCCCGGCCATGTTTGGCTACAATTTTCTCGTCACCAGCATCCGTGCCATGACGGTGGAGATGGATAATTTCGCGGCCGAACTCGCCTCCGAGTTTGAGCACAAATACGTCGAGCACGGCACCCGCGTCTCCGATTTTCGTCGTTAGGCAAAGAATGAATCTGGAAACCAGGAGACCAGGAGAAGATCGAGGGAACCAATTTCCCATCCTCGCTTCCTGGCTTCCAAATTCCTGCCTGGATCTGCCTTAGTATGCGCCGTTATTCCAGCCGCACTTCCCTGTCGACGCTTTCGGAGATCAACATCACTCCGCTCCTCGATCTCGCCTTCGTCCTCCTCATCATCTTCATGATCACGACCCCGCTGCTCGAAAACAGCAAGACGCTCATCATTCCCTCGAGCGCGACGACGAACGCGCCGGTCAACCCGGCCACCGTCCAGACGCTCTCGATGGATCGCAACGAAGTCGTTAGGCTAAATGAGGAAGTGGTCGACCTGGCCACGCTCGAGAGCCGGTTGCGCGCGCTCAAACAGGTCGACCCGAATCTCGCGGTCGTGATTCGCCCCGACCGCACCCTGCCGGTGCAGAAACTGGTGAGCCTGATGGATGCGCTGCAGCGCGCCGAGATCACCAAAGTCGGGATCGCGACGCAGGAAGAATCGAACTAGCGATGACTCGCGACGCGCGTTTCTGGCGCAACGTCACGATCGTGGGATTGGTCCACATCGTGGTGTTGCTCGGCCTGCTTTGGTGGAGCCGCTCGCCGGCAAAAGTGCCGAAAGACATCGTCTGGATGGAAGGCGGCGCAGGGGCGAGTGCCGCGGCCGCCGCGGAAACGCCGCCCCCCGCAACCACGGAAGCAACTCCCGAAGCGACGCCGGAAGCGACCCCCGAAGAGGTGAAAGAAGAACCGACGCCGGAAGTCGCCCCCACGGCTAAGAGCGAGATCGAAATCCCGACACCGACCGTTTCCGCGACGCCGACGCCTACTCCTACAGCAACGCCCACCCCGACTGCGACTCCTACTCCTACGCCGACTCCGAGCCCGACCCCAAAACCGACACCCAAGCCAACACCGAAACCCACCCCGAAGCCGACGCCAAAGAAAAAGCCCACGCCTTCTCCGACCCCGAAAAAGAAAGCAACGCCGAAACCCAAAGCGACGCCGGACGAGGAAGCGGAAGAAGCGGCGAAGCAGCTGGAGGAAAAAAAGGCGATCGCGAAAGCGGCCCTGGACAAGGAAGAGAGCGGCGAAGAAACCTCCGAAAAGCCGGTCAAGAAAGCGACCGCCGCGGGCGAGGGCGGTGACAAGAAAAGCAAAGGCAGCGGCGGCTCCGGCGGCAAAGGTTCCGGCGAGGGCGGCGCCTCGGAGTTCGGTTGGTACGCCAACATGTTGCACGACCGTTTTTACAGCGAGTGGGTCCAGCCAACATCAGTCGTCCACAGCGCGAAAATCTATGTCCTGCTCCGCATCCGGATCAACAAGGACGGCCGCATTTCCGATTACTCGATCGCCAAATCATCCGGCAACCCGGTGGTCGACGACTCGGTTACGGCCGCGGCCGCGCGGGTCAAGCAGGTCGACCCTTTGCCTTCGGGCTTGGGCGACGATTATTATGATGTGAATATCAACTTCGAACTAAACTAAACGATGCGACGAATTTCAGATTTCCGATTTCAGATAGCAAAGTGGGCGGTGCTCGGGCTGCTTCTCGGCCTAACGACAGCGGCGCTCGCAGCCGAGGACGTGCCCACGATCACGGTGAGCAAGGGCGACCGGATCAACCTCATCGTTTCCCCGCTCGGGGGCAGTGATGGCGCGGCCGCGACCAAAGTCCTGCAGAACGACCTCGCGCTTTCCGGCTATTTCATCCTGGGCGGCGCTAACAGCAGCTACACCGCGAAAGGCACGGCCAGCGGCAGCCTGCAGGGCCAGGTGGTCGATCGGAGTGGCGGGATCGTGCTCTCGAAAACCTATAACGGCAGCACGCGCGAGAACGCGCACCAGTTTGCCAATGACATCATCGAGACGTTGACCGGCCAGAAAGGCATCGCCGGGACGAAGATCACCTTTATCGCCACCCGCAGCGGGAAGAAGGAAGTCTACTTGGCCGATTTCGACGGCAGCAACGTTAGGCAACTGACCCGCGACGGCACCATCAGCGTCCATCCTTCGCTCAGTCCGGACGGCCGGCGCATCGCCTACACCGGTTACCAGAGCGGTTATGCCGATGTTTACGTGATCGACATCGCGAGCGGCTCGCGCAATCGAATCGTGAATTTTCCCGGCACGAACAGCGGCGCGACCTACTCACCGGACGGCGGCGAACTCGCCCTCACGATCAGCAAGGATGGCAACCCCGAGCTTTACACCGTGAGCGCGAGCGGTGGCAGCGCGCAGCGGTTGACCCGCACCCGCGGCGTGGAGTCGGGCCCGACCTGGTCGCCCGACGGGAGCGAGATCATCTATTCGTCGGACCAGGGCGGTTCGCCGCAGCTCTATCGCATCTCGTCGAGCGGCGGAACGGGCCGGCAGATTCCGACCGGGCGCGGTTATTGCACGGAGCCGAACTGGTCGCCTGATGGAAAAAAAGTCGCCTTCAACGTCCGCAGCGGCGGCGAATTTCAGATCGCGGTGCTCGACCTGGCCGGCGGTGCGACGCGCACGCTGGCGACCGGACAGGACCCGGCCTGGGGCGCGGATTCGCGGCATGTCATTTTCACCGACGGGGGGGCGCTTTACATGCTCGACACCGTCAACAGCCGGAAGAACAAGATCGTCGACGGCCTCGGGAAAATCACCGAGCCGAGCTGGTCGCGCTGATTTCGGCTACAGCAGCACGAGCGATTTACCCTCGCGGTGCGCGACCTGTTCGAGGGTGCATTGGCGCGGGGCCTTGTCCTTGCGCCAGCGCACAATCTTGGTCCCGTGGCGGAACCGATCTCCGGTGAAATGATCGTAGGTCACTTCGACGACGACTTTCAAAGCGACCGCCTCCCATTTGGCACTGCGCTCCGTGCTCCAGCGACTCGGGCCGCCGGGCGCGTTGCCGGTAAAGCCCGGCGCTTCCTTCAAGGCTTCGAACTTTTTCGTTAGGGCGGGTTTTTCATCCGCCTTGAAGGCGGAAGTAAAGCCGACGTGGTGGAGCAGGCCCTCATCGTCGTAGAGACCGAGGAGCAGTGAGCCGATCACTCGCTCGCCACTGGCATAACGAAACCCGCCAACGACGCAATCGACCGTCCGGATTTGTTTAATTTTTACCATAGCCGTCCGCTCCCCGGAGGCGTAGGCGGCATCGGCCCGCTTCGCCATAATTCCGTCGAGGTTGCCGCCGACTTTCTTGAACCATTTCTGCGCCTGACGCAGGTCGGCGGTCGCGGGCGAGAGGCGGATTTGCTTTTCGTTAGGGAAAAATTTCGCGGCAAACTTCTCGAGCGCGGCGCGGCGCTTTGCCAGCGGCGTTTTGACGAGCGATTTCCCGTCCGTTCCCACCAGCAGATCGAAGACAATAAAAATCGCGGGATGCGCCGCGGCAATTTTCTGCACCCGGCTGGCGGCGGGATGGAGCCGAAGCTGCAGATGGTCGAAGGAAAGTGCGCTGCCCACCGGGATGGCCAGTTCGCCATCGAGGACAAACGTCTTCGCCTTCAGCGCGCCCAGCGCCCTAACGACATCCGGGAAATAGCGCGCCAATGGCTGGCCGGCCTTCGATTGCAGGAAAACTTTGTCTCCATCGCGGAAGGCGAGACAGCGGAAGCCGTCCCATTTCGGTTCGTACTGCCAGCCGGCGTCGGCCGGGATTTCGTCGACCGAGCGCGCTTCCATCGGCGGGAGAGGCGGTTTAAGCGAGAGCGGCATCAGGTATAGCGGCGCGGCGTTAATTTCGGCGGACGCTTACCTTTTCGCACCGCGCCCTGCACGGGGATGTAGGCAAGTTCAGTCCGATCGACCGCGCAGCGCAGAAGCAGCCCGCCGCGGCTCATGTCGCCACGTCCGACGAAGTCGGCCGGGAAACGAAGCTGCTGCTGCAAAATTTCCAGCATAATGCCGACGTATTTTCCAGTCGCGATGCTCCCGAGGAGCACGGCCTCGCAGCGCGGAGTCATCTGCTTGCGCAGTCGCTGCAGATCGCGCTCCAGCGGCTCGCGATAGCGCGGATCGTCGGCCGCGATATCGACCTCGGCGAACTCGCGCAAATCGTCCAACGTCACGGTCGTCGCGGCCGGGACCAGCCCGCGCGTCGGGGTGATGACGAGGACGCGCGATGAGTCCGGGGCGAAGGCATTGGCGTAGGCCAGTTTCCCGCGAAAATAGAGACCGCTTAGGAAAGTGAAGACCTCGCCTAACGAGACCGGCTCCCCGCCGCGGAGGCGTTGCGCGAGGGCGAACTGCGCGCGCTCGCTTAGGAGCATCTGGGCGCGGCGGCCGCCCGCGTAGGCCGGCGAAAGGAGAAAGGTGCGAGTCATGAGCAAGAGTTGTAGCGTCCGCTGTCCTCAGCGGAGGGGTTCGGTTCCTTTGCGCTATGGATTGCGCACGCTACAACGATGAAATCGGGATTCCTCGAAAAACTGATTGAGCGCCTCGGCCGCGTCGGCCCGGAGGAGGTGCAGAATTATCTCCTCCGTCTCGCCCAGGAGAAAGGCTTCCTCGAGACGATTTTCAATTCCATCCAGGAAGGGATCATCGTAACCGACGCCAAGGGGCGCATTTCCTATTTGAACCATGCGGCCTGCGACATCTTCGGGCTCGACGGCGATAAGGCGGTCGGCAAACCGCTCGAGGAACAGGTGCGCGGGCTCGATTGGCAGGCCCTCTCGCAATCGGACACCGCCCTCAGCCGGGACATGGAGATTTTTTATCCGGCGAACCGCTTCATTAATTTCTACGTCGTCCCGCTCATGATCGAGCGCCGCACGCCTAACGAATCAGGGGCGGAAGCGGTCGGCCACGCCATGATCCTGCGCGACATCACGCAGGACCGGCGCTCGACCCAGCAGACGATCGAGTCGGAACGATTGTCGGCGCTCACCCTCCTCGCCGCCGGGGTCGCGCACGAGATCGGCAATCCACTCAACTCGCTCCACATCCATCTCCAGTTGATGGAGCGGAAGGTGAAAAAGCTACAGGCGGCGGAAGACAAGCGCGAGCTGCAGGAATCGATCAACATCGCGCGCGCCGAGATCGACCGGCTCGACTCGATCGTGACGCAGTTTCTCCGCGCGATTCGCCCCTCAAAACCGCACCTGCTGCCCGAGGATGTGAACCTGATCGTGCAGGAAGCAGTCCGTTTTTTTCAACCGGAAATCACGGACCGCGACATCGTGGTCGAGACCGAACTGCGCTCCGACCTGCCGGTGCTCGAGCTCGATCGCGACCAGATCAAACAGGCCTTCTACAACGCGATCAAAAACAGCTTCGAGGCGATGAAGCGTCACGGAATTCTGCGCATCCGGACCGATCGCGACGACACCCACGTGAAGATCAGCTTCACGGATACGGGCGGCGGGATTTCGGCGGAAAACCTGAGCCGGGTTTTCGAGCCTTACTTCACGACGAAGAGCGGCGGCTCCGGGCTCGGTTTGCTGATCGTTAGGCGAATCGTGCGCGAGCACGGTGGCGAACTGGCGATTGAAAGCAGCGAAGGCAAAGGCATGACCCTGACGATTCGGCTCCCCTTCCTGGATCGCCGAGTGCGGATGCTGGAAGCGGGAGATCGAACGGCGGAGGCGTGAGCGCGGGCCTCGCTTTCCTTTTTGGCCTTCCGCCATCATCGTTCCGCCATGGAGCCGACCGTTCTCATCGTCGACGACGAGAAGCATACCCGCGACGGGTTGCGGACGTTGTTAGGCGATAATTACGACACCTACGTCGCGGCCGATGCGACAAGCGCGCTCGACGTTTTGCAGCGCGACCAGATCGATGTCCTCCTGACCGATCTGCGGCTCGGCGGCGATGACGGGATGGATTTGATCGAGCGCGCGCTCAAGCTGCCGCATCCGCCGGTCTGCATCATGATGACGGCTTACGGCTCGGTCGACACCGCGGTCGAGGCGATGAAACGCGGCGCTTACGATTTCGTGACCAAGCCGCTCAACCTCGATAAGGTCGAGATGCTGATCGCGCGCGCGCTCGGCAGCCGGCGGCTGGAACAGGAAAATCGTTCCCTGCGCAAGCAGGTGGACGAGCGTTTCGGGCTCGAAAATATTCTCGGCGAATCGGTCGCGCTCCGCGAAGTGCTCGACACCATTCGCCAGGTTGCGCCGTCGTCGGCCAACATCCTGCTCGAGGGCGAGAGCGGCACCGGCAAGGAATTGGCGGCACACGCCATCCATAACCTGAGCCGCCGGCACAAGGGGAAATTCGTCACCGTGCATTGCGCGGCGCTTTCGCCGCAGTTGCTCGAGAGCGAATTATTTGGCCACGAGCGCGGAGCTTTCACCGGCGCGCACGAGCGGCGCATCGGGCGTTTCGAGCAGGCGAACGGCGGCACCATTTTCCTCGATGAAATCGGCGAGATCGACGCCACGACGCAGATTAAACTTCTGCGCGTGATCAGCGAAGAGCGCGCCTTCGAGCGGGTCGGCGGGACGCAGACTTTGCACGCCGACGTGCGCCTGATTGCGGCGACGAACAAGAATCTCGAGACGCTGGTGAGCGAGGGAAAATTCCGCGACGATCTCTACTTCCGGCTCAACGTGGTCAAGATCACGATGCCGCCGCTGCGCGCGCGGAAGGAAGATATT
>JALYQE010000312.1 GCA_030855965.1 Verrucomicrobiota bacterium
CGGTAATGACGGCGTGAGAAAGCTCGCGCGATCCTCATCCGTGCCGATCGCACAGCCGCCCGAGCGTGCTCTCGAGCGAGGCCGTCAATTTATCAACCGCGCCGTCCACTGCTTCGTGCAAGGTGGCGGCCTGGTGCGTGACCGCCGTCGGCTGCCGGCCCTCGAGGCGGGCCTCCATCACGCAACGTTTGTCATCCTGGCCGTTTTTGTGGCTGTTCTCATCGCTGAGGTGGACTTCGACGCGCGTGATCTGATCGCTGAACCGGCGCAGACTGTCCTGCACCACCGCCTCCACTTGGGTGGCGAGTTCCTCCTGGCCTTCGATGTTGTTGTCGGTGTTGATCTGGAATTGCATGGTTTTCTCCGGTGTTTTCCGCTGCTTAGATTAGCTGTAACGATGCGATTGCACCACGAAGGAAAGGAAGCATCGGAGGGAAAAGAGCGGATCACCAAACGGTGGCCGGGTGTGCGCGCGGCATTCCGGTGCCAAGTCTGATTGGCTTCGTGAGCTTCGTGTCCTTCGTGGTGATTCCAACTGCACCATGATTACGGCTTAATATCGGTAGGTCGCCGCCACACCGGTCTGCGCCGGCATCCACTCCGCCGGCAGCACGCGGACGAGGCCGCTCGTCTTCCCGACCCATTCGGCGAGGTCATCGAGGAGATCATCCACTTGGGGATTGCTCAGCTCTTTCCGCTCGATCTTCCCCGTCGCCCCGTCGAGCCGGCCGGCGATCTGGCGGTCCGCCTCGATCAGCAGGGTCGCGACCCGGCCGGCGGCAGCCGCCTCCGCGACCTGATCGAGGTCATCGCTCCCGAGATCTTTCGCGCGCGCTTCCTTGAACGCCGCCCCCAGCGCCGTCAGCCGCTCATGATACTGCGGCTCCAGAATCTTCCAGGCGCGCGCGCGCAGGTCGTCGAGGCTCACCGCCTCGGGATGAATGGTGATGCCCTCCGCAAGCAGGTGCGGGTTCTGGCTGACTTGCCGGAAAAATCCATGGTGTTCCGCGAGCGCCGCCAGGATCAAAGGCAAACCAGACGGCTTCGAATAATGTTGCAGCACCGCCCGGTCGACCGCGCGAAAGACGCGTGGCGTATCGATGTCCATTTCATCTTTTTTGCCGCCGTGACTATGCCGCATGGAACTGCCGGCCCCGGTCCCGCCGTAGGATGCGACCGTCTGATGCGGCTCCGTCAGCTCGTCGCCGAGCGCTTCGGTGATCGTGCGGGGAACGCCCGGCGCGAGGTCCACCGGATCGAGCGCGTCGCGGTTCCCCTCGAAAAGCTTCATCTCGTGCAGACTGAGCCCGAGGACATGGTAGCGATCGACCGATTGCAGATAACGCCGCAGCGGCTTGGTGTGGAAGCTATCCGCCGCGATGGCGAGTTCCTCGACCGGCCGCTGCAGCGTGAAGACGCGAAAAAAACCCCGCGCGCTCAGCACGGCCAGCCCGTCGGGGGTGTGATTCCAAAACTCCGCATCCGCCGCGAGCGCGTGAAACGGCTCCAGCATTTGGTCCGCTGCCGCCGTGGGATACTCCCGGCGGAGCGAGGCCTCCAGTTCCTCGACCAAATTTCGAAAGCGAATCGGATCCTGTTGATTCTCAGGATGGCGGCGGTGGGTCGATTGATAGAGCGAGAGACAGGGCGGCGGCTCCTGCAGGGCGTGAAGTTCCGCGGCGGCCTCGTTCGTGAGTAAACTCTGTTTCTCTCGCATCCTCGTGAGAGGCTAAAAATGCCGAAGCCGTTCAACATTTCCCCTCCAGGGTCGGGGACGACGAAAAGGTCCGTCGACCCGCCCGGGCCAAAATCATTGCGGGGTCAGGGGCGGGATGGTGCCAGGTTACGGCTTGGTGCCATTCGGGTAAGGTGCTTTGCACGAGGCGCGAGCGGTCGACGTGCTGCAAGCCGACGCGCTACCCAGACAATCCGCCCCGGCGACCTTGTCGCAGCCGCCAAAACACAATTTCAAGAAAACGCCGGTCGTCCTGGGTCCGCCTTATCAATACCGCGCCGAGCACGATGACGATCCCCACGTGGCCAACCTCTAGTCGTTGCGAGACGGTTAGAGGGGAGGGCAGAGCCGATTCTTTTGCAGAATGGCAAATTCGATTGAAGTCATCCTCAACGCCGGCTCCGGCTCCCACGAGGCGCGGGATTCGCGGGAGATCCTGGAGAAGGTTTTTCGTGAATCGGGCAAATCGTTCGGCATTTCGGTCGCCAAAGGAGATCAAATCAGCCGGCTGGCCGAGGAAAAGGCCCAAAGCGATTGCGAGATCCTCGTTGCCGGCGGCGGCGACGGGACGATCTGCAGCGTGGCGGAGGCGGCGCGCGAACATGGCAAGACCCTGGGCGTCATCCCGCTCGGGACCTTTAATTATTTCGCGAAGAATCTCGGGATCCCGCTCGAGTTGGAAGAGGCCGCGCGGGTCATCCTGGAAGGTGAATCGGTCCACGCTTCGGTGCTCGACCTGGATGGACGCCTGGTTCTGAACAACAGCAGCATTGGAATTCATCCGGCGGTGCTGCTGACGCGCCGAAAAATGTATCGGCGCTGGGGCAGGAACCAGTTGAGCGCTTATGTCTCGGTGGTCATGACCGCTGTCCAGCCGCCGCCCCGTTTGCGCGTGCGCCTGGCGACCGACGAAGGCGAAGTGGTGCGCGAAACTCCGCTGGTCATGATCTGCTCCAATGCTTTTCAGATGGAAGCGTTTGCCCTCGCCGGGAAGGAATGTCTGGCGGAAGGAAAATTCGCCCTTTACGTGGCCCGGATGGCGGGCCGGGCGACGATCCTGCGCCTTGGTTTGCGTGCACTCTTCCGCTGTCTGCGGCCGGGCGTTGATTATGACGTCATCTGCGCTTCGGACGTCA
The DNA here is from genome assembly GCA_030855965.1 of Verrucomicrobiota bacterium. Lineage (GTDB taxonomy): Bacteria > Verrucomicrobiota > Verrucomicrobiia > Chthoniobacterales > UBA10450 > Palsa-1392. The sequence continues at coordinate 2,872 of JALYQE010000312.1, forward strand.
CGATCGAAACCCTCCGGAAGCCCCGTCTGCGGGCCGCAGTCGACGGTGAATTGGAGAGGCTGGAAAGCCCGATGCGCTTTCAAGTCGCGCCGCGCCGGCTCTGTGTCCTCGCGCCACGGGAGAAGCCGGACGGGTGAGGACCTTGCTCCATCTCTCTGATCTGCACTTCGGGCGGGTGGACGCGGCCTTAATCGAACCGTTGCTCGCGGCCGCGCACGCGCTCGCGCCGGACCTTGTCGTCGTCTCCGGCGATTTCACCCAGCGGGCGCGGCGGATGGAATATCGCGCGGCGCGGACTTTTCTCGGACGCATGCCCGAACCGCAATTGGTCGTCCCGGGCAATCACGATATCCCGCTCTGGGACGTGGTCCGCCGGTTCGTTAGTCCGCTTGGGCGTTATCGGCATTACATTTCGCCGGACCTCATGCCCTTCTACCAGGACGATGAGATCGCGGTCCTGGGGATCAACACGGCGCGTTCCCTAACGAGGAAATATGGCCGGATCAACCAGCGGCAGGTGGAGGAGGCCGGGACGATTCTCGCCGGGGCGCGACCCGACGCTGTGAAAGTGGTCGTGACGCATCATCCCTTTGATGTGCCGGCCGGCTCGCGCAGCCGTCTGGTTGGGCGAGCGGTCATGGCGATGGAGGGCCTGGCCCGCGCCGGAGTCGATCTCCTTCTGGCGGGCCACCTGCATTTGCATCATACCGGGCTGACGGCCCAGCGTTATCAAATCGAGGGCCACTCCGCCCTCGTGGTGCAGGCCGGCACGACCATCTCCACCCGCGGCCGGGGTGAAGCGAATTCGTTTAACGTGATCCGGATCGAACGCCCGGCCGTCAC
>JALYQE010000315.1 GCA_030855965.1 Verrucomicrobiota bacterium
AACCCGTGGATGCCCGCCTCTTGATCGATACCATCGTTCTGCTCGCCTACTTCTTTGGAATCGTCGCGCTCGGGCTTTGGGCCGGCCGGCGGAACAAGAATCTGCAGGATTTCTCCCTCGGCTCACGCTCCATCCCGTGGTGGGCCGTCCTCGCCTCGATCGTCGCGGCGGAAACCAGCGCCGCCACTTTTCTCGGGACGCCGGCGGAAGGTTTCAAGACGCGCGGCTATTTTTACGGGCAGCTCGTCATCGGCACCATTCTGGCGCGGGTCATCATCGCCTACACTTTCATCAAGCCCTACTACGATTACCGGGTCCAGAGCGTTTACGAATTTCTCACCGTCCGTTTCGGAACGAAGACGAAAAATATGGCGAGCGGGATTTTCCTTTTCACCCGCGTCCTCGGGATCGGCGTCCGGCTCTACCTTGGCGGGGCGATCATGGTGGTGATTTGGCGTTATCTTTTTCCGGGGTTGCCGGTCACGCTCAACACCTACATCTGGGGAATTATTTTCGTGACCGTGATCACGACGTTTTACACCGCGGTCGGCGGAATCAAGGCGGTCGTCTGGACCGATCTCATCCAGGCGATCCTGATGTTCAGCTCGGTCATTTTTGCCATCTTCCTCCTCCTCCACAACATCCCCGGCGGCTTCGAAACCGTGAAACAAAACCTCGGCGGACTCGGGAACGTGAAAGTTTTCCAGACCGGCTGGGACACGAGCCTGCCTTTTGGCCCGGCGCTGAAAGCGATGATGGAAGAACCCTACACACTCTTCGCCGCCTTTATCGGCTCGACCATGCTGACGATGGCGACGCACGGGACCGACCAGGACATGGTGCAGCGCATGTTAACCGCGCCGGATTATCACAAGTCGCGGCTCTCGCTCATTCTCAGTGGATTGATGGATGTGCCGATTGCGGGCGCGTTCCTCACTGTCGGGATTCTGCTTTCGGTCTATTACGCGGTCGTGCCCGATCCCGGCCTGCCGGCGGCGGATAACGAAATTTTCGGCTACTACATCGTGCACCAGATGCCGGTCGGGTTTCGCGGGCTGATTATCGCGGGCGTTTTCGCGACCATGATGGGCTCGACTTCGGCCGCGCTGAATGCGCTCGCGACCAGTTTCACGAAGGATTTTTATCTGCCGTATTTTAATCGCAACGCGACCGACCGGCAGGCGATTCGCGCGGCGCGGATCGCGACCGCGGTCTTCGGCGTCCTCATGATCATCGTCGCGGCGATGGCGGCGAACGCGGTTTTGCACAACGCGAAACTGACCATCATCCCGATCGCGATCGGCATTCTCGGTTACACCTACGGTGCGCTGCTGGCGGTGTTTTTGCTCGGCATGCTCACCCGCAGCCGCGGACGCGACGGGGTCAATGTCTTCGCCATGATCGTCGGGATCATGTCGGTGCTGGTGCTCTGCAAGATCAAGCTGCCGGCGTTTGAATTCGGCGCGCTTTTCCGCGGCAGTTTCAAGCATGCGGAATGGAATTTCGGTTGGTTCATGCCGGAATGGTGGCCGGCGATTTCATGGCCGTGGTTTGTCTTTGTCGGGTGCGTCGTGACGCTTGCGATCACGGTGCTTTTCCCGACCCCGGCCAGCCAGATCGCCGCCGCCGAGGCGCATGTGCGCAACGAGCCCGCGCCGGCGCCGTTGCAGTGAGGCCGTGACAATTCGACCGGCTCGTCGTTAGTCTGAGATCACCGCATGACGGCTACCGCCGAACCAGAAGACGCCGCGCCGATCGTCGGCGAAGATCACGTTCCTGATTTCCTCGGCCATCCGCGCGGCCTTTGGTATCTCGCCTTCACCGAGGCGTGGGAGCGTTTTTCCTATTATGGAATGCAGGCGCTGCTTGTCCTCTACATGGTCAAGTATCTCCTCCTCCCGGGGCACATTGAGCACGTCATCGTCTTCGATGCTTTTCGCCAGCTTCCCCTGTATCGCGGGCTCGATGGGCAGGCGCTCGCTTCCGCCATCTTCGGCACCTACACCGCGAGCGTTTATCTCACCCCGATCTTTGGCGGATTTCTCGCCGATCGTCTGCTCGGGCGGCGGCGCACCGTGCTCCTCGGTGCGCTCACCATGGCGACCGGCCATTTCCTCATGGCCTTCGAGGGGGCGTTTCTTTTTGCGCTGCTTTGCCTGGTGCTCGGGTGCGGGATGTTCAAGGGGAACATCGCCAGCCAGGTCGGGGCGCTTTATAAGCCTAACGACCTGCGGCGCGCCGACGCCTTTCAGATTTTCTACCTCGGGATCAACGCCGGCGTCATCGCTTCGCCGCTCATCGTCGGGACGCTGGGCGAAGTGTTCGGCTGGCATTACGGCTTTGCTGCCGCCGGGGTCGGCATGCTCCTCGCCACCGGCATTTATCTTTCCGGCCAGAAATATCTGCGCGCCGGAGAGGACGAAGCGCGCGCCGTCGCCGCCGCGCCCCGCGTGAAACTGACCGCGCGCGATTGGCGCGCCATCATCGCGCTCATCCTCCTCATCCCGGTACTCGCGGTCGCGATCGTGCCTAACAATCAAATCTTCAACGCCTACCTCGTCTGGGGCGACCAGCGTTTCGACCTCGTCTTCATGGGCAAGAAGCTGCCCACCACCTGGCTCGTCACCCTCGATGCGATCGTGAGCGTGAGCTTTCTCGCGCTCGTCGCCCTCTTTTATCGCTGGTACGGGAAACGTTGGCGCGAGCCGGATGAAGTGACCAAGCTCATTATCGGCTCCGCCTTCTCGATCGGCGGCATGCTCTGCCTCTTCGCCGCCGCCGCCACGGCCAGCGCGGGGCACAAGATCGGGCTCTTCTGGCCGGTCGCCTTCCACGTCGTCAACAGCATCGGCTTCGCGCACCTCCTCCCGGTGAGCCTCGCGCTCTTCGCCAAGTATGCGCCGAGAGCGGTTAACGCCACCATCATCGGCCTCTATTACCTCGCGTTCTTCTGCGCCAACAGCCTCGTCGGCTGGGTCGGCGGCTTTTACGAAACGATGCCGACCACTACCTTCTGGCTCATGCACGCGGGCTTCGCGGCGGGGTCGGGCGTTTGCTTCGTCATCTTTAAGTTTGTCGTCGGCCATCATCTCGAAGTTGAGGCGGGATAATCGGCTTGGGCGCGATCGCAACCCGGCTGCGGACTTAATCGCCGCGCGGAGCGGCCGGAGCTTCCATCCGCGGAGCAAAATCAAAGAACAGCCCGTTGTAGTAGAACGACAGCCCTTCGGTTCGCCCGGCGACAACGCCGAACCTGGTCCGATCGCCCGGATAGTCCTTGCGCCCGAAAGTATCGTTGCCGAGATAGATCAGCGTTACAGCCGGCTTGTCTGAGCCAACGACGGAGCGCACCATCTTGCCCTCCTCAAACCGTATCCGAATGCGTCGGTCGTTT
>JALYQE010000011.1 GCA_030855965.1 Verrucomicrobiota bacterium
TCGTTAGGCCAATTTCGACGTGGCTCAAACCCAGGGTGTGGCAGAGCGGAATGAGCTGCGCGGTTTGTTTTGCCGCCTGGATGCCGGCGAGCCGCGCGGTCGCGAAAACATTTCCCTTGGCGATTCGGTCGGAGGCGATCAGCTCGAGCGTGGCCGGTTGCAGCTCGATCCGGCCACTCGCGACCGCCTCGCGGTGACTGAGCGGTTTGGCCGAGACGTCGACCATTTTCGCACTCCCGTCGCTCGCGATGTGGGTGAGTCGATCCATCGTTAGCCGCCGATCGCGACCATTTTGCGGCCGGGTTGATAGGTGGTGCGGAAATCGTGCTGTTCCGGTTTGCGCTCCACCACGTCGAGGAAGAACTGGCGCAGCTCGTCGTCGCTCGCCCCGTTCCGCAACGGTTTCATGATATCGAACTCGAGGTAGCTGCCGAGGCAGGGCCGCAACTTTCCGTCGCAGGTGAGCCGCAGTTTGTTGCAGCTCTCGCAAAAATGCAGGTTGGTCATCGCGCCGATGAAGCCGATGCGCTGGTTGCGGCCCGGTATTTGGTAATAACTGGCCGGACCGTTGGTCTTGAACTCCGGCTGCGGAATCAAGGCGCCGAATTTGGCTTCGATCGCGCGCCGGGCTTCCGCGACCGGGAGGAAATTGGTCTCGCTCAGGACCTCGGTCGTGCTCACCGGCATCAATTCGATGAAGCGGAGAAGAAGATTTCGCTCGGCCGCGAAATCGATCAGCTCGTTCAGATTTTCCTGATTGCGGCCGCGGATCAGGACGCAGTTGATTTTGATCTGCGGAAACCCAGCGGCGATGGCCGCGTCGATCCCGGCGATGGCGTCGGGCAGCAAATCGCGCCCGGTGACGCGCGCGTACTCCTCGCGATCGAGGGTATCGAGCGAGATGTTGACGGAATTGAAGCCGCAGGCGCGAACCGCCTGCGCCATCGTCAGGCTCGCCGCGGGACGAGTCCGTCCGTCTGGCGGACCGGGTTCCACTTCCCGGGTGAGGAGGGTGCCGTTGGTCGAGAGACCGATGTCGCGCAGATTCGTTAGGCCGGGCAGTTGGCGGAAAAGCTTGATTACGTCGCGCCGGGTGAGCGGCTCGCCGCCGGTGAGGCGGATTTTTGTGACGCCGAGGTCGCTCGCGATCCGGATGAGCCGGATTGTTTCCTCGAAAGTGAGGATGTCGTGGCGCGGGAGCCATTCCTGCAATTCCTGCGGCATGCAATAGGTGCAGCGCTCGTTGCAGCGGTCGGTGATGGAGACGCGCAGATACGAAATGCGATGCCCGAAGCGGTCCTCCATGCCCGAGGCTACGGTGGAGCGTTTCCTGAATCAAGATGGGCCTCGGGTCGCGGGCGAGGGCGCGCCCCGGTTTGACGCTGTTGCGCCCGCGCCTAGGTTTGATGCATGAAGCGTCAAATGTATTTGTGGGCGCTGTTGGCGTGCATCGCAACGGGCGCGGTGGTTCTTTCGGGCTGCAGCACGGTCGGGTCGCGGATCGATTCCAACCGGGCGACCTTCGATCAGCTTTCGCCGCAGCAGAGGGCGCTCGTGAGCCAGGGCAAAATTCAGGGCGGAATGTCGCAGCAGGCGGTCTTCATCGCCTGGGGCCAGCCGCAGCAAAAGGGCACCGGGATGGTCCGCGGAGTTCCGACCGAGACCTGGGTCTACACTCTCTCCACGGCCGCCTACGGGCCTTATCCGTATGGGCGCTTCGGTTACGGTTATGGCTATGCCGGCCGCGTCGGTTTTTATGGCCTGCATGGACGTCATCGCTACTACGGCGCGTTTGTCGATCCTTACTGGGATCCATTTTATTACCCGTTCCCGGCCACGGTCAGTTACCCGGTAAAGACGGTCTCGTTCCAGGGCGGGCGGGTCGTCGCTTATCAGTATCTGACGCCGAGCGGTTACTAGGATTACCTAGGCGCTCTGGACCAGGCGCCTAACGAGATCTTCCACCGTCACGATGCCGGTCAGGCGGCGTTGCTCGTCGAAGACGGCCGCGATCGTGGAGTGGGCCGCGCGCAGGCGGCGGATCGTGCGGTAGGCCGACTCGGTTTCGCCGGACGCGACGATGTGCCCCATGAATTGGCTTAGTTCGCGCGGCGCAGATTGATCGAGCAAAACATCCATGACATTGACGAGGCCGGGAGCGCTGCCGTTTTCGTCGATCACCGGCACCCGGTCGATCCCGGTCTGCGCGCTCAGGGCCAACAGCTCGGGGATGGTCGTCCCGGGCCGCACCGCGACCACCTTGTCGCGCGGGACCATGACGTCGGCCACTTTGACGGTGCGAAAATCGACCACGTTATGGATCATGGCGCGCTCCGCCGAACTCAGGGCGCCCTGGCGTTCGCTCTCCACCGTCAGCTGCTTCAAGTCTTCACGTGCGGCGAAGAGGCGCGGGGGCGCGGCGGTGCGAAGGAAAAACAACTGCCCGAGGCGCGAGCCCAGTTCCAGGACCGGCCATAACAGGCGCGAAGTGAGGACGAGTACACCGGCAAAGGCGGCGAGAGCGCGATAGGGAAAACGGCGGAAGAGCGACTTCGGCAAAACGCCGAGGAGAAAAAGATAAATGGGTCCCGCGACCAGAAGCGCGACCGGATAGCCGGCTGTGCCTAAAAATGCCACGAGCTTCTTCGTCAAGAGGAGCAGGCCGGCGATATCGGCCAGGTTGGTCACGAGGAGGATGGTGGCGAGAAGGCGCTCCGGTTTTTTCAGGAGTTGATCGAGGAGGATGGCGGAGCGATTGCGCGACTTCACCTGGTGCCGCAGCCGCACCTGGTCGAGCGAGAGGAGGCCGGCTTCGATTCCGCCGAAGACAAACGACACCACCCAGCAGATGAAAATGGCGATCCAGGCAATCATGCTTCGGAATCGAAAACTTCGGCCGGCGTCTCTTCCGCCCCGGCGGCGGTTCTCTCGAGCAGGACTTGCTCGATCCGCTTCCGGCTGACCTGCCGCACGGTGATGGCGAGGCGGGGGATTTCGAGCCGCGCGCCAACGTTAGGCAAATAGCCTAGCCGGTTGAAAACATAGCCCCCGATGGTGTCGATCCCGTCCGCCACCAGTTCGAAGCCGACGTGCTCGGTCAGGTCGTCGAGCCGCGCGTTCCCGCTGGCGAGAAAGCGGCCGTCTTCCAGCGGCTCGATGTAAAGGTCGGCGTCGCCGAGGGGCGCGGCGTCGCTCAGGATTTCCTCGATGATATCGCCCAGGGTGATGATGCCCTCCGTCCCGCCAAATTCGTCGACCACGATCGCGAGGCCCTGGGGATGGGAGAGAAAGCGGCGCAACAATTCCATCGCCGGCATTGTTTCCGGGACGAAGGAGGGCGGAATGAGTGTCTCGGTATAATGCTCCGAGGGATCGAGCAGGAATTGTTTCACGTCGATGAGCCCTGCGATCTGGTCCGGCGTCTCGGCATAGACTGGGACCCGCCGGTGCCGCCGTTCCTTGCAGAGCCGGATCGCCTCCTCGTTAGGCAAATCGTCCGGCAGGACAAAAGTATCGACCCGCGGGGTCATGCAATCCTTCGCCGTTTTGTCGCCCAGCTTGATGATTTCCTGGATCATCTCGCCCTCCGCCTCGTGCAGCGTGCCTTCCGCTTCGCCCATTTCAACCAACGTTTCGAGCTCCTCGTCGCTGATCCGCGGCCGGACGCGGAGCCGGGCCGGGGTGAGGCGATCGATCACGAGAGTGCTGGCATGCTCGAGCACGTGCCCGACGCGATCGAGCAGCGGCATCATCACCTTGAGGGTGAAAACGCCGAGCGCGCTGATCCGGTAGGCGGTGGATAGAGCGAGCAGTTTCGGGATGAGATCGCAGATCAGGACGACGAGGGCGAAAATCGCGAGCGCCGCCAGCCAGGCGGGGAGATGGGTGACGAGCGGTCCTTCCCAGATCAGCACCAGGCAAAGAATGACGAGTGGGACATTGACGACGGTGTCGCCTAACAAGAGGACGTTGAGGACACGGCGGGGGTTATCGCGAAAGGTGCAGAGGAAATTCGCCAGCGAGGGATGTTGATCCTGGAGTCGCTGGATCTGGTGGCTCTTGAGAGTGAAAAGCGCCGTTTCCAGTCCCGAGAAAAGCGCCGAGCAGGAGACCAGGAAACCGATCGCGAAAAGAAGGAGCGTAAGCCCGACTGCCGTCATCCTTTACCGCGGCCGGGCGCAGCACGGCCCTCCGAAAGAATGTGTGCTCGGTTGCCGGTCATCACTGCCGCCCCGAAGGTAAGCTTTCCGTGAACAAAGGCCAAAGAATTTCCCAGCTGGTCGAGGAGCTAAGCGGCAAAACGCCCGGCGAGGAAGGCGTCGAGATCGCGGCGCATCCCTGTTATCTCGGCTTTTTCCGCTGCTGGAATGAGCAGCGTTACTACGAAGCGCACGATGTCCTCGAGCATCTCTGGCTGCGGACGAAATCGGAAGACGCGAACTATTTCAAGGGCTTGATCCAAGCCGCGGGCGGCTTTGTCCATCTGCAAAAGCAGCACGCGCGGCCCACCCACCCGAAGGACGGGCGGCGGATGTATCCGGCGGTGCGGTTGTTTCGGCTCGCGGAAAAAAATCTCGCGCCCTATGGGCCGGTGCGGCATCGGTTTGATATCGCCGCGTTTTTGCGACTGCTCCGCCGGCAGGTAGACGCAATTCTGGCGTCGAATCACATGAAGAACCCATGGAGGCCGGAAACCGCGCCCGAGATTAGTCTCGTAACACAGGCGTCTCGCCCCTCGCGTCGAGCGGGCGTCCCGCCCGCCGATTGATTCACGAGGCGGCCCGAATCGGTTTTCTACTCGCCGTGGCGAAACCGCTGGCTGGGTATCTGTTTAGGGTCGAGTGCGCGCGCCTCGGCATCGCCGCGAAAGGCGAGGTGCTGGAGGGCATCGCTCTGTCGATGCTGCGGGGGTGGACGCGGATGGCAAGAGAGAGCCACTCGACGTTTGCGGAAGCGACAACGCGCTTCCCTCCAGGGCTCCAGTGCGAAAGAGTGCGAGTGCTGGAGGGCATCGCTTTGTCGATGCCGCGGGGTGGGCGTGGCTTGCAAAAAAGACCCACTCGATGTTCGCGGAAGCGACAAAGCGCTTCCCTCCAGGCGCGAGCCGACGGGAGCTGGTTAGGACAGCGCGCCCTCCAAGAGAGCTCGACGACGCTAAACGCATACCGGGCTGGAAGCCGCGACGAGACAGGCGGGACGCCTGTATTACGCCCACCCCGCCGAATGCTAGCGGGTGAAGATTAGCTTCGCCCCGGCGATGACGAGAACGATCGCCAGGACTAACGAGATCGTGCCAACCGGAAAGCGCTTGCTGCCGAAATAGGAACCGGCCGCGCCGCCCACGATGGCGGCGCCGGAAAGAACGAGCCCGAGCGAAGAAACGGAACGGTGCGCGATGAAATAGCCGGCCAGGCCGGCGATCGAGTTGACCAGGATGAAGAGGGCCGAGACCGCGGCGGCCTCTCGAATCCTGGCCCAGCGAAAAAAGAGCAGGAGCGGCGTGAGAAAGATTCCGCCACCCGTTCCGGTGAGGCCGGAGAGCAGGCCGACGATTCCACCCAGGCCAATCGCCGCCGCTGACGCAGGATCCTGGACTTCCAGCGGATCGCTTTTTCGAAAGAACAACCGCGCCGCGGAGAAAATCAGGACCAGTCCGATCAAGATTCGCAGGATCACGACGGGCAGTTGCAGGTAGCCGCCGAGGTAGGCCGCCGGAACGGAAAGGACGGCAAAGGGCCAGAACAAGCGCCAGCGGAAATAGCCGGCGCGCGCGAATTGGATGGAGCCGATCGTCGCGACCAGAATGTTCAGGATCAGCGCGGTCGGCCGAATCGTCGACGCCGCGATTCCGAAAAGACTCATGACCGCGATGTAACCGGAAGCGCCGGCGTGGCCGACGGAGGAATAGAGAAACGCGACGATGCCGATGACCACGAAAAGGAGTGCGAGATGGGTCGTGTCCATATCAGGTTGGGCTTTGGCATGCATCCGGTTGGCCCAACTTGCAAACCCAGCCCTCTCCTCCTAATCCTGCTCTTGCTCCTAATCCTTCCTCGGTCGATTGGGAGCAAGAGCAGGAGCAAGAGCAGGATTAGGAGCAGGCTTTGCTCTGGGCGGGTTGCCTGTAAGTTGAACGCGTGACACCGACTCCACCACCCGCGACCGAGGCCCGACCTGCGCACGTCGAGCACACCAACCGTCTCGCCCGCGAAAAATCACCCTACCTTCTCCAGCACGCGCATAACCCGGTCGATTGGTACCCTTGGGGCGAGGAAGCGTTCGCCAAGGCGCGCAAGGAACGGAAACCAATCTTTCTCTCGATCGGCTATTCGACCTGCCACTGGTGCCACGTGATGGAACGCGAATCCTTTGAGAACGAAGAAATCGCGGCCTTCATGAACTCGCGCTTCGTCAACATCAAGGTCGACCGCGAGGAACGCCCGGATGTCGATCGCGTTTATATGACCTTCGTCCAGGCCACGACCGGCGGCGGTGGCTGGCCGCTCAACGTCTGGCTCACCCCCGCGCTCAAGCCGTTTGTCGGCGGCACTTATTTTCCGCCGGAAGATCGCCACGGGCAGCCGAGTTTCCTCAAAGTCTTGCGCAAGATCGCGGACGCGTGGCAGAACGACCACGGCAAGATCAGCGAAAGCGGAAGCCAGATCATGGCCGCGCTCGA
>JALYQE010000376.1 GCA_030855965.1 Verrucomicrobiota bacterium
AATTGAAGCCGGTGATTGCGAAGACGTTTGCCGGCCTCGATTCCATCGTCGAAGCGCATCGTTACCTCGAAAGCAACCAACAGATCGGCAAGATCGTCGTCACCGTCTGAGGGCTCGCGCCTAACGAGCGCGCGAGACGCGGACATCCGGCCGGTAGGTGATCCTAACGAGCAGGTCGCCGCGCCCGCCGCGCGCTTTCGGCATTCCCTCGCCGGGGAGGCGAATGACTTCACCGCGCTTGACCCGTTTTGGAATCGTTAGGCGAATCATTCCGCCGGTCGGCCGCTCGACCATCTCTGTTCCGCCTTGCTCCGCGCGCTGGGCGCTGATCCGGAGATCGGTCCGGAGATCCGCGCCGCGCGCCTGGAAGCGAAATCCCGGCAGCGCTTTCAGCCGGAGCTGCACGAAGCCGCGCGCGCCGCGCCTTGGCACTCGCAGGCGCGTGCCCGGGGCGGTCATCGCGGGAATCTCGACGCGGTATGTTTCACGGCCGGCTGGATTCGCCGGATCGTTCACCTGCACTTCGATCGATGTGCCGCGGAGGAAACCGTCGATTCGCAGCCGCACTTCCTGGGTGATGTTTTGCTCGATCTTCGCGCCCCGCCCGGGCGCGGCGGCCTGGCTCGCTTGGTCGAGCGCGCGGTCGTAAGCGCGGCGCCGCGCCGGGTCGCCCAGGATTTCGTAAGCAGCGTTGAGGGCCTCGGTCCGCGCCCGCGCTTCCTCCGAGTTTTGGTTCAGGTCCGGATGATGACGCTTCGCAAGCAGGCGATAGGCGTCGCGGATTTGCGGCGCGCTGCAATTGCGATCCAGCCCCAGGACGGCGTAATGATTTTCGGGAGTCGGCTGCAAGCGCGCACCCTACCCCCTGGCCCGGCCCGAGTCAGGCCCCGGGAATTTTTTCGATCGTTTGGTAAAGCTTTTGGGCGTCGACCGGTTTGGTGAGGTGATACTGGAATCCCGCGGTCGCACTTTGCGCGAGGTCGGATTCCATGCCGTAACCGCTCAGGGCCACTCCCGCGATCGACGTCCCATGGCGGAGCGCTTCCATCACTTCGTAACCGGTGCCATCCGGCAGCCCGAGACCGCTGATCAGCCGCGGTCGCGCAATCGTCAACGGAAGAATAAACAACGGCTGTCTCGGTTTTGTTCATGCGACGGGAGAGTCGACGCTCCCCTTGCGTTAGCCGGAACGAGAGGCGAGGGGATTAATCGCGCCGCAGCTCCGCGTGGCGCGGACAACTTGTGAGATGGTCGTTCACCATCCCGGTCGCCTGCATCAAGGCATAGCAAATGGTCGAGCCGACAAATTTAAAGCCCCGGCCTAACAAATCGCGGCTCATCGTGTCGGACTCCGCCGTCCGCGCCGGCACCTGCCCCATGCTTCGCCAGCGGTTCGGTTTCGGTTTCCCGCCGACGAAGCTCCAGAGGTGAGCATCCAGCGTGGTTTCCTTTTGCAGGGCGAGGAGCGCCTTCGCGTTCTGGATCGTGGCCGCAATCTTGAGCCGGTTGCGCACAATGCCGGCGTCGGCGAGCAGCCGTTGCACTTCCCGCGCGCCGTAGCGCGCGATCTTTTCCGCGCGAAAGCCGTCGAGCGCCTTTCGATAATTCTCCCGTTTTTTGAGAATGGTGTTCCAGCTCAAGCCCGCCTGCGCGCCTTCGAGAATAGAAACTCGAAGAGCACCCGGTCGTCGTGCACCGGCACGCCCCATTCTTCATCGTGGTAGACGATCGCTTCTTCCGTCGTGGCCCAGGGGCAGCGCGGCATTTTCTAGAGCGGCGTAAATTGCGCCTCTTCGTTCAGGATGGCTTCTGCCATTTCGAAAATAGCGCGCGCTTCTTCTGGTGAATCGCCGACCGCGGTCACGCCCAGCCGTCCGGCGCTGCCGAGAGCGCTAAGCATGTGAAAGACCACGCCGGTTTGACGCACCTGGCCAAAGTGCAAACCGCGCCGCACGACCAAGGTCGAAGAGATCGTCCGGGGTGTAGCCGCGGAAATACGGCGACTCGACATGATCGCTCGCAACGAGGAATTTCTTTCGCCCGTTTGGCGTGGCGAAGGTGGCGCTGGCGGGGTCGTAACTGCCGCCGGTCAAAAACTGTAGAGTGAGAAAAGGATGAGTCGTACCGCCTTTGCGCAGGTTGATCTCGATTGCAAAAGTTTCCCAGGGCGTGGACGCGCCGGCGCGGGTGACTACGAAATCGAGCGCGAAACGTCCAATCACTTTCGCGTCGCGGAGGAGGTCGCCCACTTTCGCGGCGTCGCGGGTGATGGCCGCGGCGTAGGCCGGGTCGGCCGGGAAAATGCAGCCGAGATAACTCTGGCCGCTCGGCCCGCCGAGCATCTGGTCGTGGGTGGAGAGCAGCTCCACCTGGCCGAGCGGGGTGATGCGCAACTGCACACTCGGGCTCCGCACTTCCTGCGCGCCGACGCCGACCCGCTCCTCCACGATCCCGCCACGTTCGCGAAATTTCTCCCAATATTCCTCGAAGCGAGTTCCGGCGAGCTCGAAGCGCATCGCGCACAGGCGCTCGTGGATGGCGTCGTCGTTAGGCTCGGCCAGATTCGTGAGGTCGACGAGGGCGTTGCCTTCGCCCGAGACGCCTTCGTTTAATTTCACCACCGCCTGGGCGATCGAGGGCCGCTGCCCGCGCATCTCCCGCACAGCCGCGACCACTTCGTCGATGGTGTGGAGATTGTCGAAGCCGAGCGGGTGATTGATCCCGGCCTCGGCGAACAATTTTCGGCAGCCGGTTTTGGTCCCAAAGGAAAGATGACACGGATCGGCCCCGTAGAGCGGAATGCCGAGGCGCAGAGCGAGATTGCGCTCGAGAAAAGTGGTGTTGAAGCAGATGAGATGGGCGCGGTTTTTATCCGCGATACCGGACTCGATCCGTTGCAGGAGGCGGGGGCGCTCGAGGATTTTCAGGCTGAGCGGACGCGACGAGTCGTCGTAGGGCGCGAGCAAGGTGAGGCGAGCGAGAGCGTGCCGCGGGATGATGCCGGGGAGCAGGTCGAGGTAGTACTCGATCACGCTCGGATGAATCGCCTGCGAGGTGACATAGATCATCCGCGCGCGCGGCTGGGCGAGGAGGAGGAGGAGAAAAAGAAAGCGCTCTTCGTAGGCTTGAATGCCGAGGCCGGTGATCGCCATGTCGATCGACATCGAGGGGACGACGACGATGGTTTGTTCGTCCTGGTTGAAGGATTCGATCGAACGCCAGAGCGGGACGAGCTTTTTCTGAAGCGCTTCAAACTGTGCGCTGGCCTCCGCCGCCGAAACGCCCTCGGGCAGTCCAACAAGACTGGGATCGATCTCCACTTCTGGAAGCTTAAGCTACGTGGCAAGCCCTCCCGCGGAGGGCACGGGGGCGAAGCGAGCGTCACGCAATCTCGCCCGCCCCCGGCAAACCTCGCGACCGGCTATGGCAAGGTAACGACCACTTCGTTCGAGCAGTCGCTCGAATCGGTCTCGCACACTTTGTAGGTGAACGTCCCGGTCATGCTCCCGAGGTTATCCTGCGTCTTGCCGTCGTCGGGCGTCGTCTGCACCACGACATTGTTGCGGAGCACATTCATGTCACCGCCGTCGGACGGGTCCCAGCGCAGGAGAACCGTGTTCACGCTTCCGCGGCTGCGCGCCCGGGCGGTGAGGTCAATGTCTCCGCCGGTGGTGTTCCCGACCTGCGCCCAGAAGGCGGTGTTGAAAGTGCTGGTGCCGCTGTTGTTGCCACCGCCGCTGGTGCTGCAACCGCCGTGGGTGTGCACGCCGACAGCGTTGCCGGTGGCTTCATCGATCACGGGGCTCCCGGAGTTGCCACCCTCGGTATCGGTCTGGTAGCGCATGGTGGTGCCCGAAGAACCTGCGTTGGGACCGGTGTGCGTTTGGTTGGTCTGGTTGGCGGTCCCGCTATCCACTCCGTAGCCCGTGATGCGAATCGTGGCTGGCCCGAGATTTTGCACGAGATTGAAGGAAGCTCCCTGGGCTTGGAGCGCAGTCAGACCGGTCTGAGCATTGGGCAGGGTTTCAAAGACGCCCCAGTCGTTGCCGACGCCGTTGTTGCTGAAGACACGGGTGGCATCATCGACCACGTATTGGTCTTCCGGGCCGGGATGCTGAATGGTGCCGTTAGGCAGGGAAGGCGGGACGTTGAATTGGACCGTATTCGCGGAACCGGCCGAGGAGACGCAGTGGCCCGCGCTAACGAATCGGCCATCGGCAATGAGCCAGGCGGTGCAGCCGATCGTCAGCAGGCGGCCGGTCCGGACGTCGGTCGAGGCCGTGCGATCGTCGGTCGGGCCGCACTGCGAGGCGGGCGCCTCCATGTTACCCACCATCACTTCGGTCATGCGGGCGAAGACATTTTTGTCCCCGGAAGCGACGTGGAGGTCGATCCTGAGAGCGTCGCCATTAAAGTAGGCGCTGGAATTTTTCCACTGGGCGAGGGCGCGGGCGTCGAGCCGCTGCTGCGCGCCGTCGTACAGTGAAGTGATGGTGAGGTAGCTGGCCCGGCCGAGCGCAATGCCGCTGAAGTTCAAACGCAGCCAGGGTGAGCCTGGCACGGTCACGACTTTGCTGGAGGCGACCCGAGTGGCCGCTTCCCCGGCCACGCTGGAATGCAGGCCGCTGTCCAGCGCGTAGGGCTGCATGCGGTAAGGCAGCGGCGCCTTCTGCGCCCAGGCCGGGCTGGTGGAAAAGAGGGTGAGCAAGACCAGAGTAATGAATTTCATGCCCGCGATCGTATTTGAACCGGCGCCATCGGAGCAAACCTTTTCGCCCAACCGGGTGCGGGCAGGCATTAAAGATCGTGCTTGAAGACCCGGCCTTCCTTCATGACAAAGCCGACCTTCTTCAAAACGGTCACGTCCCCTAACGGATCGCCCGCGACCGCGATCAGGTCCGCGCTTTTGCCAGGCTCGATTGTTCCCACCTGGTCCTTCAGGCCGAGCAGGTCCGCGGCGTTGACCGTCGCGGAGTGGATCGCCGCGGCGGGGGTCATCCCGTGTTGCACCATGAGTTCGAATTCATCGGCGTTCCGTCCATGTTTGGAAACACCGGCATCGGTGCCGAATGCGATCTTGACCCCGGCCGGAACCGCTTTGCGCAACGCTTCGCCGGTGATCCCGATGCGCCAGTCAATTTTCTTTCGCACCTCGGGCGCGTAGGCGTCGGGGTTGGCGGCGATCCGTTCCATGTAGCCGTTGATGGTGGAGAGGGTTGGCACGTAGTAGGCGCCGGTAGAGAGGAAGAGTTTGAGCGCCGCGTCGTCGAGCAGAGTGCCGTGCTCGATTGAATCCGCTCCGGCGCGCAAGGCGATTGCGATCCCATCCGCGCCATGCGCGTGGACCGCGACTTTTTTGCCGTAGCTGTGCGCGGTTTCCACGATCGATTTCACTTCGTCGTCGAGCATCTGCGCGCCGAGCCCGAGGCCGATGCGGCTGTTTACGCCGCCGGTGGTGGCGATCTTGATCAGGTCGACGCCGCGGCTGATTTGTTTGCGCACCGCGCGGCGGCAATCATCCGCGCCGTCGCAAGTGGTGGCGTGGGCCTCGAGCGCGGGATGCAATTCCTCGCGAAAACCCAGGGTCGGATCCATGTGGCCCGAGGTGGTGGAAATGCCGGAGCCGGCGTCGAGGATGCGCGGCCCGGTTGCCCAGCCTTTTGCGATCGCATCGCGCAGGGCGAGGGTGACGCCGTCGGAGTTCCCGACATTGCGCACGGTGGTGAAACCGGCGTTCAAAGTCTTGCGCGCGTTCCAGGCGGCTTCATAGGCGGTGATGGCGACACTGTCGGTCACGCTGGCGAGCTGACCTTCCATCCCGGCGCGGTCGGAATCGAGATGGACGTGGCAATCGATCAACCCTGGGAGCACGAAACGATCGCGCAGATCGATCACCGCGCCGCCCGCGGCCGGTTG
>JALYQE010000069.1 GCA_030855965.1 Verrucomicrobiota bacterium
CGCACCCCGATCATCGGCGACATCCCGATCGTCGGCCGACTTTTCCGGACCAACACCGAGCAGCACATCAAGCGCAACCTGGTTATTTTCGTGACCGCGCGCCTGGTCAACCCGGCCGGTCAGCCGATCAATTCGACGGAAGAAGAAGAGGAGATCGAGACGATCAACCAAATCGAGCAACCGGTTCTGCCGCAGGTGCCGTACTACAAGAAGTAGCGCGCCGCCTGGCGATTAATTGTAGCGGTGGTCTCTGACCGCCGAAGCGTATCCGTAAGCCCGGCGGGGTTGCACCGCTCGCCGTTTTCCTCTATTTCCGGCTGACTTTCCGCATGC
The DNA here is from genome assembly GCA_030855965.1 of Verrucomicrobiota bacterium. Classification (GTDB taxonomy): domain Bacteria; phylum Verrucomicrobiota; class Verrucomicrobiia; order Chthoniobacterales; family UBA10450; genus Palsa-1392. The sequence goes on from JALYQE010000069.1 coordinate 334, forward strand.
CAAAACCCTGCTCCGTCATCGGCGTGACCGGTGGTATTTCCACCGGCAAATCGACCTTCGCCCGCCTCCTTCACGACCGCACGGGCGCGAGGCTTTTCGACGCCGACCAGGCTGCGCGCGACCTAACGGATAGCGACCCCGAGGTTCGGCAGCTGTTACGCCAGGAATTTGGCGATGCAATTTTTTCTGCGGCCGGCGTGTTGAATCGCGCCGCACTTCGCGCCATAGTGTTCGCCGACTCGGAAAAGAAGCGCGCGCTCGAGCAAATCCTCCATCCGCGCATCCGCCGGCAGTGGTCCACCGCCGCGGAGGAAAGCCGCCAGTCCGGCCAACTTTTCCTGGCCGACATCCCGCTCCTCTATGAAACCGAAGGTGAATCTTTATGCGACTGCGTCGTGGTCGTCGCCTGTTCCCATGAAATCCAGCAGCAACGCCTGATGGCTCGCGCCCTCCTCTCCGCCGCCGCCGCCCTCGCCATGATTGAATCGCAAATGCCACTCCCACAAAAAATCTCCCGCGCCGATCACCTGATCTGGAATAACGGGCCGCTCACCGTGCTGGAAGCGCAGGCTGAAATCCTGGCACGTTGCTGGAGCTAGACACCATGGACGACCAGACTCTCGCCGCCCCCGAAAACGGTTCTGCCTCCGCCACTACGGCAACCGACCCTAACAGATCGGCACCGGAAGTATTCGATTTGCCCGCCCTCCAGGAGCTGAGCCCGGTCGCACTCCAAGAATTATTTACCCGGTTCGAGCTCCATCCCCACCCCGGCCGGACCCGGCACCAGCTCCTGGTCGATCTCATGCGCCACCTCATCTCGCGCGGCCGGGTCGTCCGGACGAGCGGTTTCCTGGAGTTGCCTAACGACGGCCCGGCGATGCTGCGCTCCCCTCACCTGAATTTTCTGCCCCTCCCGGAAGACATCGGCGTCCCGCATCATCTCATCCGCCACTTTGGCCTTCGTCCCGGGCAGGCCCTCAGCGGCACGATTCGTCTCCCGCGCGAGCGCGAGAAATCGCTCATGCTCGATCACATCATCGCGATCGAGGACCAGCCGACCGACCAATGGAAAACGCCGACCGCCTTTGACAGCCTGACTCCGCTTTTCCCCGACGGCCGGATCATGCTCGAGAATGACTCAGAGGATTCCGCCTGTGTGCGTGCGGTCGATTTACTGACCCCGCTCGGACGCGGCCAGCGCGGCCTGATCGTCGCTCCGCCGCGGGTCGGGAAAACGATCCTGCTCAAGCAGATCGCGAAAGCGATTCGGATGAATCACCCCGACATCGTGCTCATCATTTTGCTCGTCGACGAGCGGCCGGAAGAAGTGACCGATCTGCAGCGCGAGGTCGACTGCCAGATTTACAGCTCGACCTTTGACGAACCGCCGACCCGCCACGTGCAGGTGGCGGAACTCGTGAGCGAGCGGGCCAAGCGCCTGGTCGAGCAGAAGAAGGACGTCGTCCTTTTGCTCGACAGCATCACCCGCCTGGCGCGCGGCTATAATTCCCTCGTCAAAGGCAAGGGCCGCACCATGTCGGGCGGGGTGGAATCGAAGGCGCTGCTCAAGCCGAAGCGCTTTTTTGGCGCCGCCCGCAATGTCGAGGAAGGCGGCAGCCTAACGATCCTGGCGACGTGCCTGATCGAGACCGGGAGCCGAATGGACGAAGTGATTTTCGAGGAATTCAAGGGGACCGGCAACATGGAGCTGCATCTCGACCGTTCGCTGGTCGAGAAACGGCTCTATCCTGCGATCCACATCCAGCAATCGGGCACCCGGCGCGAAGACCTGCTCTATCATCCCGAGGAGTGGGCGCGGGTGCAGCTGCTGCGCAAAACAATGGCCGCGCTCCCGCCCTTGGAGGCGATGGAGCAGTTGATCAAAAATCTGCACGCGACCAAGTCCAACGCCGAACTCTTACTCGCGGGCCTCCGGTGATCGCATCCGATTCACATCTCGCGGATATTCTGCCGCGGCTCCGCCAATTCGAGCGCGTCGCCGTCGATACCGAAGCCGACAGCTTGCACTGCTACTTCGAGAAGTTATGCCTCATCCAGCTCACCTTCGATGGCGAGGACATCCTGGTCGATCCGCTCGCTCCTTTGGATCTGCAACCGCTCTGCACCGCCCTGGCTGAGCGCGAAATCATCCTGCAGGGAATGGATTTCGATCTGCGCCTGCTCCGACGGACCTATGACCTTCCCGCAAACCAGGTCTTCGACACCGTCATTGCCGCCCGCATGCTCGGCTTGCGCGAATTCAGTCTGGCCGCGCTCGTGCAACAATACTTCGATGTCACCCTGGCCAAGGGCTCACAAAAGGCGAACTGGGCCCGTCGCCCGCTCCCGCCCGCGATGGCGGATTACGCCAAGAACGACACCCACTTTCTCATCCCGTTGGCGGCGAAAATGGAAGAGCAAATGCAGGCGCTTGGGCGGATGGAATGGTTCCGCCAATCCTGCCAGCGGGCGCTCGA
>JALYQE010000073.1 GCA_030855965.1 Verrucomicrobiota bacterium
AACGACGGCGCGATCATGCTTTGCTATCTCGCGCTCATCTACGCGCGAGTCGGCGAAGTCGACCAGGCGATCCCGTTGATTGATCAATTGCTGAAAACGCCCGGAGCTGTCGACAGCGTCAATTACAGCATTACGCTGAATGATCTGCGCCATCGCTGGGAATGGGATCCGCTGCGGAAAGATGCGCGCTTCCTGAAACTGCTCAAGACGCCCTAAGGCGGGTAATTCCAGTTCGTTAGGGCCGCGCCTAGCTTTTCGCTGAAGCGGATCTGCAAATCTGGCGAAAGCCTCTCCCGCCACTGACCGCTTTTCCCGACCCGCAAAAACTTGGCCCGGCCAGTCTCGCCCTGCTCGAGCAGCTTCTCTTTCTTGCGCGCAAACGACTGGTTCTCAACCGCCGCGGCGATTTCCGCCGCGCTCCGTTCCAGGCCGAGGTGCTGCAGAATGCGGGCCGCCTCTTCTTCCGGGCGGGAGAGTAAATCTTCGTAGCGGATCATCGGCACACCCGCTTCCGCATAGGGAAGCCAGTGTTCCGCCCAGGAAAGGCGGACCGTCTTGTGCACCGCGTCCGAGCCGTGGAGCAACGCCTCAGTCATCCGCTCCAGCCGGTAATCCTGCCTAACGAGAAGCGGATAGAGGGTGTGGCGATAGAGTTTCTCGCCCTGCGGCAGGAGACGGAAGAGCGCGCGCAGGAATGGATAACGATTGAACTGGAAATGGTTCGCAGCCGAAAGCGCGATGTCGCGCGGATCGCGCAGGATGTAGATAACCCGGCGCGCGATCTCTTCCGGAGAAACGCCCAGGTCAGCGAAGGCGTGGTGCGATTTGTAGCAGCGAAAATCGGAAACGCGATTTTCGCCTTCGACCGCGATTTCTTTTTTGTCCGATTGCCAGAAACCGGCCACGGGACATCCCACCAGTTCGGCCACGAGCCGCGTCGCCCAGGTGCAACCGCTCTTGGGATAGCCGACGACGATGATGTTTTTCATCCTGCCGCCGCGTCCAGCCGGAGGTCGCGAAAGGCCGCGCCAAGATGGCCGAGCACATCACGCGGCAGAAGGGATTCTTCACTCGCGTCGCCCTGGCTGATCGCCAGCTCCGCCGCCCGACCGCAGAGCCAGGCGCCGAGGCGGGCGGCGTCGTTAGGCGAGAGCCTTTGGCCGAGCAGGGCGGCGCAGACGCCCGTGAGCACGTCTCCCATTCCGCCCGTCGCCATGCCGGGATTGCCGGTGGTGTTGTAGCTCAACGGGCAACCCGCTTCCGCGACGATGGTGCGGCTTCCCTTTAAGAGCAGGGTGACCGCGTATTGGTCGCAAAACTTTGCCGCCAATTTCGCGCGCGGCATCTTCTCGTTAGGGAAAAGGCGTTTCATTTCGCCCGGGTGCGGCGTGAGGAGACGCGGGCCTCGGGACTTTTTCAGCGTCTCCATATTCTCCGCCAGGATGTTGAGGCCGTCGGCATCGATCACCATCGGCTGCGGGGCGTCACGGATAAGGGCGAGAATCTCGGCGGCGCGCGCTTTGCCGAGGCCAGGGCCGACCGCCCAGACGTCGATCGGTTCCTCGAGCAGACCGGCATAGGATTTGACCGGCTTCACCATCACTTCCGGCGGTGCGGCGGTGGCCACGATTTCGTAAATCTCTTCCGGGACGAACAACTCGACCAGGCCCGCACCGCCGCGGAGCGCGCCTAACGAAGACATGATGGCCGCGCCGGTGAAGCCGCGCGAGCCGGCGACGAGGCCGATCCGGCCAAATTGGTTTTTGTAGGCGGAATATCCGCGGCGCGGCAGGAGATCGCGGAGTGCTTCCGGCGTGGCCAACCCGGAGACGGTTTCTGCCTCCGCTTGCAGTTCCGAGAGCTGGACCAGCTCAAGCCGGCCGACAAAATCAATCGCGGAATCGGCCACAAGCCCGCTCTTGGCGCAGCCGACCGTGATCGTGAAATCGGCGGCGACGCAATCGTCGTCCGCCTCGCCCGAGTCGCCATCGAGTCCGGAAGGCAGATCGATCGCGATGACGCGGGCGCGGGACCTTAACGAATTGATCTCGCGACAAGCGGCGCGGATCGGTTCGCGCAAAGGCGGGCGCGCGCCCAGACCGAGCAATCCATCGAGGATGATCGTTCCACAATGTGGGAGGGGCCTTTGCGCCCCGATCAGGGAAGACGTCGTGGCAATCGGGGCACACAGGCCCCTCCCACATTGCAGCTCGCGGAATTTCTCTTTCGTTAGGGCGCTCATTTCCGCCTCGGGAAAAACAAGCTGGAACTCGATTTCCCAACCGGCCCGGGCAAGCCGGCGCGCGGCGACAAAGGCGTCGCCTGCGTTGTGCCCTTTGCCGGCAAAGACAATGCACTTGCCGGGGCGCGGGAAAAATTTCGCGAGCGCGCGGGCGATCCCGGCGCCGGCTTCCTCCATCAACGCCTCCGCCGTCACGCCGCGCGCGAAAGCGGCCTCCTCGGCCGCGCGCATCTGCGCCGGAGTGATGATCGGTGAGTGCAACTTATTCGTCGGAGGCGGCCGACTTTTTCTTCTTCTTGGTTTCGCTGCTCGAGCTTTTCTTTTTCGAGCTCTTGCTGGAAGATTTTTTCGATTTTTTGCTGCTCTTTTTCGAGCTCCCCTTGCGATAAGTCGGCCGTCGTTCCGCTTCGGCCCGGACGAAGTCGTTGTAATTGCCGGTCGATCGGATGGGCGACGGGAGATGGACCAGCCCGGCCACGACGGGCCGGTTGGGCGGCGTCGGTTTGCCCATGACGCCGTCGGCGATCCGGTCGGCGAGGCGCTGCCGGTAACTGCTATCGAGCGCCATGCGCGACTCCGTGGGATTGGTCAGGAACCCGCATTCCACCAGTACGGCCGGGACGGAGGAGCGGCGCAGGACGAAATAACCACGCCGCCGGATGCCGCGGTTCTCGGTGCTCGTGCTCGAGACGACATGGCGATGAATATCCGCCGCCAGTTGCGCGCTGTTGTTGCTGTAATAATAGGTCTCGACCCCGTTGGCTCCGACGCGCGCGGCGGAATTGAAATGGACGCTGACGAGAATCGCGTCGCGATAGCGGCTCGCGATTCGCACCCGTTCGCCGAGCGAGATGAAAACATCGCTGTCGCGCGTCATGACGACGCGGTAGCCGGCTTGGCGGAGCCGTTTTTGCAGGCGTTGCGCGACATCGAGGGTCATTACTTTCTCGGCCACCCGCTGCCGCGGGATTCCGCCGCGGTCGAAGCCGCCGTGGCCGGCATCGATCACGACCGTGGAATATTTCCGGCCGGCCGATGAGGCGGGCGCGGGCCAGAGCACGAAAAGGGCAAGCGTGACCGCGCAGAAATTCAGAAGTGAAGCGCGCCCCCAGGCGCGAAGGAGATGAACTGTCATCGGGGTCTAGTCCTCCGGCGGCAAATTATCGGGCCGATCGGATAATTTCGGCGCCATGCGCCCGGCGGCGGGCGCGACGGGCACGTCCTGCATGCCCCCGCTCACCGCCACCGCACCCTCGGCGGTGCGCCGGAGCTTGGGTGAGCTCCGCGTCTGGGAATAGTTGGTGTGTTTGAGCAAGCGCCCGTCGAGCCCGACGATGGAATAGGACCAGACTCGCGGCGCCGAGCAATGCAGAACGTGGAGTTGGTTTTCGCGGTCGACCTCGGCATGTGGTTCGTCGAAGGAGATGACCCGGCCTAACGAGAAGGTGGAGTAAACCAGGCTGTTCTCCTGGTCTTCCACCCGCACATAGAGCGAGGTGTGATCGGGAAATCGATTCGTCATCATTGAATAAGTGCGGACCCCGCCGCCCTGCGGATCGCCCACCGTCCGCCGCCAGATCGGCCGCGCGTTCGTCACCTCGACCACTTTGGCCCGGGCATAAAAAAACTTGTTCAAATCGGCGAAAAACACGTTCGCACGGACGTGATAGACGCCGAGATCGGTGATCGGGAAGAGCGGGGTGAGGTTGATCTTGCGGGTCACGGAAGTGCCGGCCGCGATCTGCAGCGGCGCCTCGTTGCCCTGGCGGATCGGGGCGAGGGTGCGGCCTTCCCCGGCCGTCACCTCGAAGCCGTACCAATGCTGCTCGTTATCGTCGCGCAGCTCGATGTCGCGCCCGGCGAGGTTGGTGATCGTGACCGTGGCGATGATCGGCTCGTAGGCGATGTATTGCCGCCGCTTGAATTTTAGGTCCACCTGGATCTGCGCCTCGGCAGAGAGAGTGACCAGAAAAAGAGCAGAGAAGGCGAGCCAGCGGATCATGCGCGCCTAAAATACCGCAACTCGAGTGAGATGAAAGCAATGCGGCCGAAATCAGCCGCGTTTGCCCCAAAGTTTCACCTTGTCGAGGACGCCGGTTTTCTTGGGCGAGAGGAGGACCGGCGGCGGCCCGACGATGGGGGCGAGCTTTTTCGCCTCCTGCGCCAGGTCGCTCCAGGTCACAATCGCGTTTTCGCCCGAGGTCGGCATCCGGTGGATGAGGGTGAGGACCCGGCCGCTGCCCGGGATGGCGGTGGCCTTCGTCATCGGGATGAGGATGCGGCCGATCATTTGGATCTCGCTCTGGGCGGGCGCAAGCTGGGCCATGCCCGGGCTTGAAACCGCGACATCGGCGAGACGGCACTCGTCGTTAGGCGTAATGAAGATGCGCGAAAGCCGCAGCGGCGCGTGCATGATCCCGTGGTCGTCGAGATGGGCGAGGGCCTCGGCGATGGCGCGCACCACGCGCAGGGCGGTCGTCTCCGGGATGGTGTGGCCGCGCGCCTTGATCTCGTAAAGGGTGCGCCCGATGACAAATTCGCGCGCATAAAAATATGTCCCTTCGTACTCGCCCGCTTCGTAGACCGGCAGGATCGCCGGGTGCCGGATGTTGGCGTTGGCGCTCGCCGTATCGAGAAATTCCTGCGCCCGTTCCGCGCTCTCGCGCAGGCTGCTGCGAAGAACGTGAAGCACGACCGGGCGGCCGATCGAGGTCTGCTCGGCCTGGTAAACCTTGTCCCAGAAACTTTCGGTCAACTTCGGCCCCACCACGTAGGTGCCGAATTCCTGGCCGGTCAGGTCCGGCTCGGGCGGCAACATGGCGGCGGAGATTTCCGAGCCGGCCGCGCCCGGCCGCAGCGCCTGCTCTTCGCGCTCGCGCATCACCACTTCGATCAGAGCCGCGTCCCAGCCGATGTCGATCGATTGCTCGGCCGGGCCGGCGTGGGCGTCGTAGGCAAACTCGGCGTGGCCCCAGCGCAGCATTTCGTAGATCGCTTCCAAGCCGCGCGCATGCTGCGTCTCGGCATGACGCAACTCGCCGTTGCGCAAATAGACCACCCCCGCATCCGCCCCGACGACGAGCTGCACGCCGCCGCTTTTTCCGCTCAGGCAGCACATCTGGAGCAGATCGATGATCTGAAAAAGATCCGGCCCGGCGAGAGCGGAGGCGGTGCGTTCGATCGCCTGGAGGAGGCGTTCGCCGTCGATCGGCTCGGGAAAAATCTTGGTGTTCGCGACCTCGAGCCGTTGCGCGTCGACCGGGTAGGAGGGGAGGAAAAAAGTGTTCAGGCCGGGAAACCGTTCGCCTAACGACCCCGCCATGGTCAGGCCATCGACCCCCTCGCTTTCCAGCTGGGTCAGGAGCAGGTCGCACTCCGCCGCCTGCCCGGCCCATTCCAGTGCGGCATTGTCGGTCGCGACGCAATCGACGGTGTGCGCGGTGTATTCCTGGATCATGCCCTGGAGTGCGATGCCGATCTCCGCTTCGTGATGGACGATGAGCAAATGCATTACTGTGGCGGCGCGGTGAAAGGCGGCGGGAAAAGATTGAGCAGGCGGGTTGGGTCGGCCCGGACGGCCTGGAGCTGGTCCTGGTAATAAACGCGCACGATGTAGCCGAGATATTGGCGCGGGCCGCTCTCGCTCGCCGGCAACATCTCCGCCACCGCCTTCGGATTGCGCGCGGCCAGCTTTGCTTTGTCGACCGAGTCCGGCACCTCCATCTGGCCGCCGATGGCGCCACCGAGGATCTGGTCGCTTTGCTTCGGACGGAAATAAATGACATCGAGCACCTCGGTCCCGGTCTCGGCCCAATCGTGGCCGGGTGTGACCCATTCGTAGCTGACCTCGGCGTCGGTCAGCACGACCTGGTCGTTATTCACCATGTCGTAAAAGAAAACCTGGATCTTCACCTTGGTGTGATCGATCGACGTCCCGGGCCGCACTTTTACCCCGACCCGCAGGAGCAGCCGTGTCTCCGCCTCGGGATCGAGCTCGTTCTTCAGGGTCACCTCCGAGATGCCGAAGGTCGAGCCGTCGGGAATGCCGGCTGCGTCGCTCGGCTGGGTCGCGGCGGCGGCGGGCGAGCCGCCGGCCGTGACCGCGCCCTGGGTGGGAACGCCGACCTGCAACTTCAGATCGGCCAAGGCAAAGAGCGGGCCGGAACCCGGGCCTAACGACTGGAGGCGGCGCCAGGCTTCGTTTGAGCGATCGAAGAGCTGCATCGATTCATAGGTCAACGCCAGCTCGGCCAGGATCTCGGCGTTGCCCGGGTCGAGCGCGGTCGCCTGCTGCAGTTTCGCGATCGCGTTCGTCGTGTCGCCGCGCTCGCGGAAACCCTTCGCGACATGGAGCAGGGTATCGGCCACGCCTGTCGGCGCGGCCGGCGCGCGTTTCACCGTGGCCGGGGGGACACCCGCTACCGCCGGCACCTTGACCGGTTCCGCGGGTGCGGTCGCCTTCGGCTTGGGCTGATGATAGAGCCTTGCTTCGACCGCGACTTTCTTCTCCGACGTCAGCGTTTCTGACGCGTCGTCCGTGCGCGTGTAGAGGTAGAGCCCCGTCAGGAGCTGCGCGAGGCCGATGGCCCCGAGCAGCGCGATCGCGACGGCAAAGGTCTTTTGCGCCCGGCTGACATTGGGAAAACTGAGCGCGCTCATCGAGAGACCGTGTCTTATCGGAGCGGTCGGGAGGTGTCAAATCCCGGCGCCACGAGTTCCGTGGCGAGTAAATTTATCCGCCTGGCTCCTGGAGGGCGCCGCTTCGTCGGCGCCGGGGGATGTGGACGTCGCCCCTAAAAAGCCACGCGCCATCCCGCGGAAGCGACAAAGCGCTTCCCTCCAAAGCTTTCCCGGCAAACAAATTTCCCTAACGAGAGATATCCGCCTGGCTCAGCATCTTGAAGCCCTCGCCCTGGAGAACGGAGCAGGCGCATTCGACGTCGTCCACGTGCATGGCGAGCGCGGCCCGGCCGTGCGGACGGGTCAGGAGCGGGTAGCTGAAATGCAGGTTCACCTCCGCCATGAGGAGTGCGGCGAGCAGCTTGGCCAGCTCGGTCGCGACCTCCTGCAGCTCCACCACCACCATTTCGCTGATCCCGAAGGCGACATCGTGTTCGTGAAAAATATTCTCCACCGTCTCGGGATCGCTCACCACGATGCGGGCAATCGCGGAATCGGTCTGCTCCGCGATGCTGAGCGCGACGACGTGGGTGTTGCGCGTGCTGAGGAGCTTCACGATGTCGAGCATCGCGCCCACCTTGTTCGGGAGAAAGACAGAGAACTGCTTCACCAGCGGCCCGTCGATCTTGGAAGTGGTTTCAGGTAAATCTAGAGCCATAGAGATGCGATGCGGGGGGTTAACAATATGCCGGTGCGTGGGAGCGCAAGGCAAATGAATAGTTGAGGGTGAGCCTCCGGGAGCAGTCGGAACATTTCGCGCGAGAGCGCGCGAAAAAATCCAGCACTCCCTAGTCGCGCTTCGGGCGGAGAAGCGGGAAAAGGATGACGTCGCGGATCGATTCCGCACCGGTCAATAGCATCGTCAGGCGATCGACCCCGAGGCCAAACCCGCCGGCCGGTGGCATCCCGTGCTCGAGGGCGAGCAGAAAATCTTCATCGAGCTTTTGCGTTTCCTCGCCCGCCTGCTCGAGCAGCCGCTGCCGTTGCACGATCGGGTCGTTCAATTCCGAGTAACCGGGCGCGATCTCCTGGCCGTTGATGATGAGCTCGAAAACGTCGACGACGGAATCGTCTTCCGGGTTTTGCTTGGCCAGCGGGACGAGCTCCTTTGGACAATGGGTGACGAAGACCGGGTCGAAGGTTTTCTCTTCGACCAGCTTTTCGAAGACGTGCTGGGTGACCTCGAAGTCGGCCAGCTGCGGGCTGAGCTCGACCCCGAGTTCGCGGCCTTTGGCGCGGCGTTCTTCACTCGTTAGGGAAAACCAATCCGCGCCCGCCACTTCCGTGACAAGGTCGCGATACCGCGCCCGCCGCCAGGGACGCGTGAGATTGAGCGTGCGGGTAATGTTTCCCTCCGCGTCGCGGTGTTCGACCTGCAATGTGGGAGGGGCCTTTGTGCCCCGATCCGTTGTGTTTTCACCGCTCATCGGGGCACAAAGGCCCCTCCCACATTCGAGCGTCTCTGCGAGATGACAGATCAATTCCTCGACCAGCTCCGCCATTTGCTCGAAGTTCGCGTAGGCCCAGTAGCCCTCGAGCATGGTGAACTCCGGGTTGTGCCGGCGCGAAATGCCTTCGTTGCGAAAGTTGCGGTTCACTTCGAAGACCTTGTTAAAGCCGCCGACGAGCAGCCGCTTCAAGTACAGCTCGGGCGCGATCCGCAGAAAGAGATCGATCCCCAGCGCCTTGTGATGAGTGCGAAACGGTTCCGCCGCCGCGCCGCCCGCGACGGTTTGCAGCATCGGGGTTTCTACTTCGAGGAAGCCGCGGCCCTGCATGAAGTTGCGGATCTCGCGCAGGATGGTGATCCGGTGGGCGAAGATTTCGCGCGAGCGCTCGTTTGTGACGAGATCGAGATAGCGCTGCCGATAGCGCGCCTCGACATCCGTTAGGCCGTGCCATTTCTCGGGCAGCGGGCGGAGCGTCTTCGCGAGCACTTCGAATTGCGCGACTTTCAGCGTCGGCTCGCCCGTCTTGGTCACGAAACAGGAGCCTTCCACCCCGATGAAATCTCCGAGATCGAGCAACGCGAAGGTTTCCATCGCCTCCGGCCCGAGTTCTTTCGACTGCACGTAGATCTGCATCCGCCCGGTCGCGTCGCGCAGATCGAGGAAGTGACTTTTCCCCATGTCGCGATGTGCCGTGATCCGGCCCGCGATGCGAAAAGGCGCGCCTTCGGCAAACTTTTCGCGCACTTCGCCGACCGACCCGCTCGTCTCGTAGCTGCGGCCAAACGGCGCCACGCCCCGGGCGCGCAAGGCGTCGATCTTCTGGCGCCGGAGCGCGATCAATTCATTCTCTTCTTCCATGTTGTAGAGGCGGCCGTGTCGGCTGCAAAAAGCGATCCGAATGTAACCAGAATCCGCGGACTGCCCAGACTTTCCGGCTCCGTTCTCTTGCGGCAAAACTCCTCCTCGCCTTTGAGTTTAAAGCAGAGAGCATTTATCGTCGCGGACCTCTGTCATGCCGCCGCTCGCCCTTCGAAATTTCATCTTCTGTCTTACCCTCGCTGCCGCGTGCTGCGTTCTCGCCCATCCCGCGCAGGCGGGCGACGCGAAATCGATCAAGCGTTTCCGCGAGGCGATCGTGGCGCTCGCGCCCACCGTCGACCCGGCCGAAGCCGCCCTCGTCTCGGAAATTTCGCACGTCACCGCGCGCCGCCTGCAGAAGCAGTGGCGGGTCGTGCCGCCGGCTAACTTCCAGAATTTTCTCATCCACGTCGGGGCGCGGGAGCGGGGCTTTTGCTTCCATTGGGCGCACGATATCGGCGCGCAATTGAAGAAGCTGCCGCTCAAAACGCTCGAGCTGCATTGGGCGGAGGCGCACGCCAACTCCCGCCTCGAGCACAACGTCGTCGTAGTGACCGCGCGCGGCCAGCCGCTCCGCACCGGCTATATCATCGACGGCTGGCGCGCGACCGGGCGCCTGCTCTGGTGGCCGGTGCTCAAGGATGAGTATCCCTGGCGAAACAACGAGGCCGAGACCGCCTGGCTGCAAAATCGCGGACCCGACCCGCTCAAGTCGCTCGACGAACCAGTCCAGCACGCGGATTCGCGCAACCAGACGACCCGCAAGTCGGCCGAGCGCCCGCTCTAGCTTCGATCGCAAATCGACGCTACGTCCCGCGCACGAACGGTTCACTGGAATAGCGTTCCGGATCCTGCTGGAAGTAGCGCTGCAATTCGCCGTAGAGCCGGGGATGCTGGCGATGCAGGGCGGCGGGGCGCTCGAAGAAGGCCTCGGTCGCGACCGCGAAAAATTCCGCCGGATTACTCGCGCCGTAGGTGTCGAGCAGGGTGGAAATTCCCGTCTCATCCGCCGCCCGCAACGCCGCAAACTCCATCCGCATCACTTCCGCCCAGGAAAGGACCTCCCCGCGCGAACCCAGAACCGGCCGGCCGTCGGCCACGTGATCCTCGAAATCGAGCTGATGCGCAAACTCGTGCAGCACCAAATTTGTCCCATCGGATGAATCGCGCGCACCCGACCTGATCGCGTCCCAGGCCAGGACCATGGAGCCCATTTCGCTTCCAGTTTCGCCCAGCCGCTCTTCCTCGCCTTGCTCCCAGATTTCGCCCTCGACGTGCCGGTCATCGTCGACCAAAAAACCCGAGGGATAAACCAGGATGGTGAGAAGTCGCGGGAAATAATCCGTCTTGCGATGCAGGAGAAGGAGGCAGGCCTGGGTCGCGATCGTGACCCGCATCTCGTCCGTCACTTCCAGCCCGGCGCAGCCTTCAAAACGCTTCTCCGCCAGGAAAACCTGGACGTGACCGAGGAGCTCTTCCTGATCGTTAGGCAAGAGATGCTCGAAAAAAGGCAGGCGCCGCGAGATAATCTCGCGCCAGGCCTCCGGCGCGGGCTGGGCCCGCAGCCGCCGTCGCTGCCGTTCTTTGAAAATGCCGAACATGGCGCCGTTAACCTAATAAGGGAGCGGACTCGACCTCCAGTTTTTTTCTCCGCCCCCGCGTCCGGTCCACTCAGCGCTGGCGGGGCACGTAAATCGCGATTCCCTGTGCGGCGTTGCTCACGATCGGCGCCGCGCCGCTGACGCCTCCTCCGCCCGCGACCACGCTGCGGCGGCCGGCCGAGATCCCGCCGCCGCCCACGCCCACTCCGAGCGTGCCGCTGGCGCGGTCGCCTAACGAGGTAATAAGCACACCGTTCGCGCCCACCCGGGCCGCTTCCACTTGCAGGCGCGCAATCGCTTCCGCCTCGCCCTCCGGGCTGCCGTGGAAAAAACGCGCCCCGCTGGTCGCATCGAGCAGCGCAATTTCCTGGTAACGGGGCGGCGCCGTCCGGTAAATGCGCACCTCGGCAGGGCTGAGCGCCGGCCGGGCCGGAGCCATCAGGCGGGTGGAACTGCTGGCGCACCCGGGCAGCAACGCGGCCGCGAGAAGCGCGAAAAGTGGAAGCGATTTCATGCCCTAATTTGGCCCCGGCCGCGGGGCGCTGTCGACCGGAATTCCAAATCGCAGATGACGCGCCCCGCTCCCGCGATTAGTGGATGCGATGGCGGAGCGAGTGGCGGTGATCGGCGCCGGAGTTTCCGGTTTGACCTGTGCGACCCTGTTTGCGGAGCGCGGATATCGCACCACGATCTTCGCCGCGGAAACCGGCGCGCAGACGACGTCCTCGGTCGCGGGCGCGATCTGGTTTCCCTACGACGCCGCTCCGCTCGAGGCGGTCGTCGCCTGGGCGCTGGAAACCTTCGCCGTCCTGCGCCCGCTTTGCGCTAACCCGGAGAGCGGCGTCGCCCTGATCGAGCAGCGCGCCTTTGTCCGCGCGGGGGAGATCGCGATCCCGGACTGGGCCATCTCGTTAGGCGCGCGCCGCCTCGTGGCCGCGGATATCCCGGCCATTTTTACGAGCGGTTACGCGTTGGAGGTTCCGCTCACCGACACGACGCGCTATTTGCCTTACCTAACGACGCGTTTCCGCAACGCCGGCGGCGAAATCGAGGGTGGCATCCAGTTTGAAAATCTGGAGGAGGCACCGGCCGATCGTGAGCTGGTGGTGAATTGCAGTGGGGTTGGCGCGCGCACCCTTCGGCCCGATCCGGAAGTCGAACCGCATCGCGGCCAGGTCGTGCTGGTGGCCGGCAGCCCACACCGGCATGCGGTGGTCTGCGACGATCCGCCGCTCATGTATGCCATCCCGCGCGCGAATGATTGCGTCTTTGGCGGGAGCAACGATGTGAGCACCGATCGCACTCCCGATCCCGCGACGAGCGCGCGCATTCTCGCCGATTGCAGCCGCGCCCTGGAAATCGCGCCGCCGCCGATTCTGCGCGAGCGCGTCGGGTTGCGCCCGTTCCGCCGGAGCGGAATCTGCCTCTGCGCCGATCGTCTGCGCGACGGACGCCGCGTCCTGCACAACTACGGCCACGGCGGTTCCGGCTTCACCTTGTCATGGGGTTGCGCCCGGGCTGTTCTCGCCCTCGCCGCCGCGGCCTGACAAATCAGAATTTCTTTTTCGATCCGTTAAACGCAGCCTTTGAGCCGGCGGCGCGGGCGGCGGCGTTTCGCGCGTCGACCGGCCGCCCGACAAGCCGATATTCCGTCGCCAGACGCTGCCATGCCTGTTTGTAAGCGGGCATGATCTTGACCGCGCGCTCGAAGGAATCGATCGCGTCGCGGTGCTGTCCCTTCATCGCGTAGGCGATCCCGAGATGTTGCCAGACCGGCGCATAGGTCGGCGCGAGCTTGGCGCCCTTGCGCAGGTGCGGGAGTGCGGCGTCGACCTGGCCGGTCGCTTCGAGGCAAAAGCCGAGCTGGGAGTGGACCAGGAAGTCGTTAGGCGCAAAATGCGCCGCCCGCTGCAAGGGCGGGATGGCGGCCGGGATCTGGTTCAGATTGATGTAGCTGTAGCCAACCGTCGCCATCATGTAGGCGCTGTCGGGCAGGAGATCGGCCGCGCGCAGGATCGCGCGCAGCGCTTCGTTGGTGTGGCCGACGTTTTTCTCCGCCCGCGCCAATTGCACCCAGGCGCCGGCACTGGCGGGCGAAACGACGGTGGCGCGTTTCGCTTCTTCGCGCGCCTTTCGCTTTTGCCCCAGGCGCTCGTGGCAGGCGCTCAGGAGCATCCAGGGTGCAGGCGGCTTTGGGTCCAGTTGAGCATACTTTTGAAAGTGCGGGACGGCAGCGGCCGGCCGGTTCTGGGCCCATTCGATAAAGCCCAGACCCATATGCGGGTCGGCGTAACCTGGCCGGAGCGCAATCGCGCGGCGGCAGG
>JALYQE010000082.1 GCA_030855965.1 Verrucomicrobiota bacterium
GCAGCATGCCCTTGGAGTAGCCGCCGAGTCGCCGGTCGCGCGCATCCTGTAGACTAACGAGTTCGAGCAGTTCGTTCGTCCGCGCGGCCAGCTTTTTCCCGCGCAAACCGCAGAGTTTTCCGTAGAATCGGATCGTCTCTTCGCCGGTGAGATATTTGTAGAAATAAGGATTCTCGGGCAGAAAACCGACCGCTTCCCGGCTCCCTACTTCGCGGCTGTCGCGGCCGAAAATTTTCGTCGTCCCGGTGCTGGCCGTGACGAGGCCAAGAATGATCTTCAAGGTCGTGCTTTTTCCCGATCCGTTAGGCCCGAGCAGGCCGTAGACCTGCCCCGGCGCGACTTCCAGGTTCAGCCCGCGGACCGCGACCAGCCGCGTCCGGCGAAAAGGAATCGGGAACACTTTGGTCAGATTTTGGACGGAGACGGCGGGCTCAGTCATGGCGAATTTCGAAGCCCCGCGTCGCCGGCGGCTCCGCCAGGATGGACTCCGCTTGCTTACGGATGTGCGCGCGCAGTTCGCTCTGCCCGATCGCCTCGATGAAGGCGCGCACTTCCGTCTCGGCGCCGCTCGCCTGCAACTCGACCCGGCCATCGGGCAGGTTGCGGACCCAGCCGACGACATCGAAGCCCTTGGCTACCCGTTTCACCGACCAGCGAAAGCCCACGCCCTGGACGTTGCCCTCGAAGAAAATCTGCAATGAAATCATGGCGCGGTGACGACGGGAGTTTGCAGCTTGCGCGAGGGAGGGCGCGACGCAAGCGCGGTCTTACTCGAAACGCGCCGGTGGGCGCAAGCTTATCGCCGCGGCACTATCCGCGGCGCGAAATGGCGCGGCGCGGCGCTAGGGCTCGGGAATCGGCGCCGGCTCGAACCGGAAATCGGGCGCGGGGACCAATTCCGGGAGCGGCTCCGGCGGCGCGATCAGGCGCGGATCGTCAGAGTTCAGTCCGAAGTGTTCGCCCTGTTCGCGGTGGCTGGCGATGGTCGGAGTCGTTATTTCGGGCGGCGGCGCCAGCTTTTCCGCCACGAGGGTGGGCGCGGCGGGCCGAATGTCCTCGCTCGCGACGTAACCGCTTGCGCCATCCTGCAATTTCACTTTTACGTAACCGAACGACGGGCGAATCACTTTCATGATCGAGTCGTGCGCCAGCTGCATGTCCGGCCCGGTCCCTTGCTGCGGACCGTATTTATAAAAGGGCGTCTGGTCGGCCGTGACGGCGTACCAGGTATCGGTCCCGCCCGAAAAAACTTTTGGCTTGGCGACCGAGCCGCAGCCGGTCGTCAGCAAAGAAGCCGCGCCCAAGAGGAGGAGGTGACGCGCTTTCATTTGTAGCTGTAGACGAAACAAACACCCGCCGGTTCACCCTCGTCCAGTCGCACTCGAATAAAATATTCGCCGCTGTTTTCCACAGACACTCCCGAAGCCGCTTTCGTGCCGGAGTCGAATTTTTCTCCGGCCACCGGCGCGCCGGTCTCATCGAAGACTTCGACCGAGACCTTTTTCGCTTTCCCGGCCGCCCCGGCGGAAAACCAGTACTCGTTCCCGGCATAGAGATTAACCGCGATGACCTTGGCTTCGCCGCGGGCGAGGGTGCCGGTCCAATGTCCGTCCCGGAGCTTGAAGCCGTCGTTGGAAAAGGCGCCGGCGAGTTCCAAGGCCACCTGCCGAGCCGCGACTTCCTGGTCGGTTTCGGCGAAGGCGGAAGCGCCCAGCGCGAGCGCGCTCAGGATCGTTAGGCAAAAGGAGAGGCGCATGATTAATCCTTGGTTTGGATTTCCTTCATCGCCTGGTTGACGCGTTCGTTCAACTGGCCCACCTCGGCGGCCGTGAGCGGCTGCCCGAACGGTTTGGCCACGATTTGCTCGATCGCCAGGAGCTGCTTGTTGACACTGCTGACCAGCGGATCGTTCCGCAGGTCGGGCGAGATCTGGCTGATTTTCGAGCGAATGAAGCGAAGCAACTCCGGCTGGCGCAGGATCTGGCCGAGGCGGTCGTCGTAATTTTTCGCGATCACGCCGCTCACCACCTGGGTGCCGCGGATCCACCCGCCCAGGCTCACGAGAATGACCAAGTCTTGGTCGCGGTGCGATTGCATGGAGGCTTTGACCTCATTCTGAGTCGCCTCCAGTTCCTCCTGCAGCGCGCTCCATTCATTGTTCTCGGCGAATTGATTGATGCTGTTCCCGCGGGCGAGGATGTTTTCACTTACCCCGAGCGCCTTGGCCAGCTTTACGACATCGCCGCCGATGTTTTTCACCTGCTGCGTGTCCTGGGCCTCGACCGCGATGAAGCCGTCGGCAATCAGCCCGCCGAGATTGAGGGCGATCTGGGGACGGGCTTTGTAATTCATCGGGATCGGTCCGCGATAACGCGAGGCCCAATCCGGTTTGGCCGGTTTGCCGAGGGCGGTAAAAAGTTCACCCGGTGTCGGGATCGTGAACGCGTCCGTTTTGACCGCCTGGCTCTTCTCCGGCCCAGTGAGGGAGGCGCTGGCGGCAGGCGCGACGGCCGCGGTCGGAGCAGGGGACGCGGTCGCCTGCGGCAGCGCACGGGTCGGGGCGGCCAGCAAAAAGAGAACTAAAACGCATCCGATTCGAACAAACACGACCGCAGATTAGCCACGGCCATCTGCAATGCCAACGTGAAATATTCCCGGAGCAGCCCGGTAACACTTGAATCGCCGGCGCGCGCGCGCTTCCTGTTTCCCTTCGCCGCGAGGGCCGGGCGGCGGCGGCGAAAGAGGGATTGCGCCTCGCCCGAATAGCGGCTAATTCCCTAACGATATGGCAGTCACCAGCATCAGCAAAATCCTGGCGCGCGAGATTCTCGATTCGCGGGGCAATCCGACGATCGAAGTCGACGTCCATCTCGAAGGCGGCGGCTTTGGACGCGCCGCCGTCCCGAGCGGAGCGAGCACAGGGGAGCACGAAGCGTGGGAATTGCGCGACGGCGACAAGCAACGCTACGGCGGCAAGGGCGTGCGCAATGCGGTCACGGCAGTCAACGAAAAGATCGCGCCGGTTCTGCTCGGGATGGATGCGATGGCCCAGGCGGAAGTCGACGCGGAATTAATCAAGCTCGACGGCACGCCGAACAAAAAGAAACTCGGCGCCAATGCATTGTTAGGCGTGTCTCTCGCCACTGCCCACGCCGCGGCGGATTGCGAGGGCGTTTCGCTCTTTCGTTATCTCGGGGGGAGCGAGGCCAACGTGCTCCCGGTTCCGATGATGAACATTCTAAACGGCGGCGCCCATTCCGATGCGCCGATCGATTTCCAGGAATTCATGATCATGCCGAAAGGCGCGCCCACCTTCCAGGAGGCGCTGCGCTACGGGGTCGAGGTTTTTCACGCGCTCAAAGGCGTCCTGAAAGATCGCGGCCTCTCGACCGCGATCGGCGACGAAGGCGGTTTCGCCCCGAAACTCAAGTCGGCCGAGGACGCGCTCGAGTCGATCGCGGCCGCGGTCAAGCAGGCCGGTTACTCGTTAGGCAAGGACATCTTCATCGCGCTCGCCCCCGCTTCCTCCGAGTTCTACGACAAGGAACAGGATGCCTACGTTTTCAAGAAATCCGACGGCTCGAAGCGCTCCGTCGACGAGTTGATCGATCTCTACGAGTCGCTCGCGCAGAAATTCCCCATCATCTCGATCGAGGACGGCTGCGCGGAGAACGATTGGGAGGGCTGGAAAAAGCTGACCGATCGACTGGGGAAAAAGATCCAGCTCGTGGGGGACGATCTTTTCGTGACCAACGTCGAGTTTTTGCGCAAGGGCATCGAGCGCGGCGTGGGCAATTCGATTCTGGTCAAAGTGAACCAGATTGGGACGCTGACCGAGACCTTCGCCACGATCGATCTCGCCAAGGCTAACGACTATAGCTCGGTCATCAGTCATCGCTCAGGCGAGACGGAGGACACCACCATCGCCGACATCGCGGTCGCGACGAACGCGGGTCAGATCAAAACCGGATCGCTCTGCCGGACCGACCGGGTGGCGAAATACAACCAACTTCTTCGCATCGCGGAGGAACTGGGTGACAAGGCGGTCTACGGAGGTAAGATGCGCTAGTGGACGGGACCGGTTACGGCGAGTTAAGGGCGCGACGCGAAGCCACCATCTGGCAACAGATGAACCACGTCCTGCGCGTGCTGCTTTTCATCGCCGTCTGGCTGCTGATCGTGAGCTTCTTTCTCCCGCCCTACAAAAAACTGCAGCAAAACCGGGCCGGGATGGAGCAGTTGCAGGCGCAGTTGCACGAGCAGCAGGCGCTCCTCGCCCGGCAGACGAAACAGGTCGCGCTCCTCAAGAGCGATCCGACTTATCTGGAAACGATTGCGCGCGACAGCCTCGAGCTGATGAAGGAAGGCGAAACCATTTTCCGCCTCGAGACGCGACGGCCAGCGGCGAAGCCGTAAAGGTTGCGCTGCTCGACGTTTCCTTCGTCTCGTTAGGGGGAGGTCTGCGGCGTCGGCGGCGGAGGATTAAATTTTTCCTCCATTTTTCGCAGGAGCGCGCCGGCCGGGGACTCCGCCGCCAGTCGCGGCACGCTCCGGAGGAGGGCGAGCGCCGCCTTCCGGTCTCCCGCTTCGATCAGCACGCGGGCTTGTTCCACGAAGGTGCGCACGATGTCGTCTGGCTTCTCGTAAAGCGAACGAGCCTGCTGCAGGAAACTCGCCGCCGAGGCGAAATTCCCGTTCTCTTTTTCGCTTAAGCCCAGGTCTTCCAGCATGGCTCCGTTGCCCGCACGGGCGGCGGCCTTGCGCGCCGAGGCCCGATATTTTGCCGCGTCACCCCGGCTGCTTTTCAGGGCGAAGTCGTGATACATCCGCCAGTCGCTCTTCCCGCCTTTCTCGGGTTTTGTCTCGAGCTCGAGCCAGGACGCATAGGGACGGTAAAGCGGATCGCCCACCGCGACATTCATCCAGGAGACCACGCGCTGGGACATGTAAGCGCTCTCCGCAAAGGTGAACCCGTGGAGCAGGCGGTCGTTGAAAATATCGAGGTGGGCGGTGAGCTGGAGATACGGTTCGTAGACATTGCCTAACGACGCCGCCGCGCCCCGGCTGAGAAGCGGCGCGACCCAGTTGGCGCCGGGCGAGCGGAGCGTGTTTGCGCTGTAGGAATGGATGTGGACTGCGATCGCCCCGGGCCTGAAAGCGAAGCCCGAGTCGGTGAACGGCCCGCTCACGCCCCCGGCGTACCAGCCATAATAGAGCGCGCAGTCGTTCAACGGAAATCCGGACGGGAAGAGCGCGGACTCGGTGTCGTAAACCGTCGGGATTCCCACCTTCCGCAGATCCCTGACCACGTTGGCCAGCCAGCGGTCGCCTTCGGCCAAGCCGCCGGAGGTATTATTTGCGCCGTCGACGTAGGCGCGTCCCCAGAGCCCGGATTTCTCGGTCTCAATTCCGTCGCTAATCATTCGCCTAACGAGCTCCGGGGTCGGCGCGTCGAGCCGGCAAACGAGCATGATCGGCATTTCCTCGAGCTCGCGAATCGGGCGGAAACTCTGGAAGTAGGGATTGTTTGCCGGGCCTGAGATCTGGCGCGAAAAAAAGCCGAGCGTCGCCAGTTCCGAGTCGACGGAGGCGTTGTTCTGGTGGGTCTGTTGATTGGCTTCCTTCGCGTCGCCGGGGTATTCGGCCGCGGAGGATATTTTCAACGGCATCCCGCGAATGAGAGCGACGAAGCGGATCCCATTCGCGCGCACGGACGATTGGTCGTTCGCGTCCGTCCGCAGCGTCCACCATTTGCGTTCAGCAAAGATTTTGCGGAGCGGTTCCGCGATCGTCGTGTCGTAATCCTGGCGGCTGATCTCTTCCTCGTTCGAGCATTCGAGGCCGACGAGATGATCGTCGGGAATCTGGC
>JALYQE010000095.1 GCA_030855965.1 Verrucomicrobiota bacterium
GGCCAATATCCTCGAATCGACACCCGTTGCGGTGCTGGCTGATCAGGCGCGGGTGCGATTGAACGACGCGATCGAGCTTACCGTGAATACCACCAGCATCCCGCCGGACTCCAAGAACGCGCTCATCTCATCCGGCCGGAGAAGATTCACCTGCAGAAAACCAATCCCGGCGGAGAAAATGTTTTCGAGGCGCGGGTGAGCGAAGAGCTTTTCAAAGGCGCCGTCGACCAGTTGATCCTGACCACCGATTCCGGCCTCGAGCTGACGGCAATGGTGGCGAACGAGTGCGCGACGGAGGAGGCCTTCCATCTTGGCGACAAAGTTTTTTGCTATCTGCACCCGAGCGACATTGTGGTCGTGCAGGGCGAGTCGGGTTAGGCCGGGATAAATTCGCGATTTGCGTTCCGCGCGAACGCGGTGATAATGGGCTCTCAAGATCGCGGGGTGGAGCAGTCTGGTAGCTCGTCAGGCTCATAACCTGAAGGCCGCGGGTTCAAATCCCGCCCCCGCAACCAATCCCTCAGATGGGTTCTCGGTGAGAGAATCCGCCCCGCAACCGAATCTCTCCTATGGAGGTTTATCGCGTTTACGTTCTGCTCAACGAGCAAGCACGTCGTTACATCGGGCTGACCGAAAACTTGGAACGCCGACTCCAGCAGCACAACGCTGGTGTCTCGAAATGGACCAAAAACCGGGGGCCTTGGAAACTCGTTTGGCAAAGTGAGCCGATGTCCCTGTCCGATGCCCGAAAATTGGAGAACCAGCTCAAGCGGCAGAAGGGGGGGGCGCGGATTGGATCACATCATTCAGAAGACAGGCGAATAATCCCGCCTCGGAGGCGGGACCGCGGGTTCAAATCCCGCCCCCGCAACCAATCCCGCCTCAGAGCGGTGGAGCGCGGATCAGAACCGCCCTACGCAACCAACCAATCGCGATCGCGGTTGCGTTTCACGAGCGGCGGCGTTGTCTCTGTCGTGTCGACGAACCCATCCGGCAACATTCTCGTCGGCACGGCCAGTTGGTCGGACCCCGGTTTCGTCGAGCGCTGGTATCCGCCAAAGCTGCCCGCGGCCGAACGCCTCCCCTGGTACGCGCAGCATTTCGACATGGTGGAAGTGAACTCGACCTTCTACGCCGTGCCGGAGAGAAGAATGGTCGAACGCTGGAACCAGGCGACGCCGGACGACTTCCTTTTTAACGTCAAGCTGCACCGCCTGCTCTCGCGCCACGCCGCGACCTTGAAATCGCTCCCGCCGTCCGTGCAGCAGAGCGCGGCGGCTGATGCGAAAGGGAGGGTCGAGTTGACTCCGAAACTGGAGCATGCCCTTCTCGACCAGATTGAGGCCGCGATCGAGCCGCTCCGGGCCGCGAAAAAATTCGGCGCTTTCCTGCTCCAGCTGTCCCCGGCCTTTTCTCCACGAAAACATGAACTCGCGGAGCTGGACGACGTCCTCGCCCGCCTGGCGCCGTTAGGCGTGGTGGTGGAATTGCGCAATCGCAACTGGACCGAAGGCGAGCAGCTTGGCGCGACACTCGCGTTTTTCCAGCGCCACCAGACCGCGCTGGCACTGGTCGACGCGCCGGACGAAGCGCACTTTACCATCATGCCGAGCGAGCTCGACGAGGTCACCAGCCCGCGCCGCGCGTATCTGCGCCTGCATGGTCGCAACGCGGAAGCTTACCTGCGCGGCAAGACGGTCGCGAAGCGATTCTATTACGACTACAACGACGAGGAGATAGCGGAAGTGGCGGAAAGGGCGCAGAAGCTGGCGGCCAAGGCGGAGACGGTGCAGGTGGTTTTCAATAACAACGCGCTCGATTTCGCGCCTCACGCCGCCCTCCGGCTGCGCGCGACGCTGGGGCAGATCGCGCGAGGCCCGGCGCGCCAGCCGGATCTGTTTCGTTAGGGGCGCCGCCCGCGCGGGCCGGGTGCCGGAAGACGGCCCGGTGAAGGGGAAACCTGAATTTTTCGCCTCGGCGGCACGGGAGTTGCATCATGGGAACGGAGTTGCGGGCTATCGTCCTAACGACGGCGGCTGGCGACATACCAAGCAAATATATGAAATCCTTCACCGTCATCGCTTCCAGCCTCCTCCTCTGTTCGTGCGCCGATATGGTCGTCACGAAAACCTACACCGCCAGCACCACCGGCCAGACCGAAGTGGACGGCAAGGATTTTGGTTCCAAGGAAACGGTCCGCTACACGACCAATTGCGGCGTCGGTGCGACCGATCCGGAAGCGGTCTATATCCGTCCTTTTTGCACCGATAACGCGATCGTGCGCGGCGACGTCGCCACGACCCCGGGCGAACTGCCGATTCGCATCTCGCTCATCCCGCACCAGTTCGCGGGCGATTTGAAGGAAGAATTGAGCAAGATCGCTCCCGCTCGCATCCTGAGCGATGACGAAATGCCCAAGACCGGCTGGCTGGTGGAAGGCCAATTTGATCTCGTCGACGGCGGCAGCCCGGTGGGCCGCTTTTTCCTGGGCCAATTCAGCGCCGGCCGCTCCTTCCTCGCCCTGCACGTGAAAGTGACGGACGTCGACACCCACCAGGTGATCTATGAATTCGACATGGCCGGGGGCAGCAGGCTCCAGGGCAAGCTCGGCACGGTCCGCGCCAGCGGGCTGGGCAAGGCGATTCCCTTCGACCTGCGCAACGCCGCCGAACGCGTCCTTCTCGTCCTCAGCCCCGACCCGCACCGCTACGGCGCGCGCTCCTCGGTCTCGCTCCGCTAGGCAGGGCGATTTCGTTAGGCGGGGATTGCGGTTGCCAAGCGGGGGTCTCCAGTTAACGTGCAGCGGTTTCGACCGCTGACGTAATGAAATACCTTCGCAAAACACTCTGCCTGCTGCTCGTTTCGGCTTGTTCTCTCGGGGCCTCGGCACCGGCCCGGGCCGCTGACGCCATAATCACGGTCGACGCCAAGACCGGGTTCGTGCTCGAGAGAGTCCAGGCCGACAAGAAGCGCCAGGTCGGCAGCCTGACCAAGATCGCGACCGCCATGGTGGTGCTCGATTGGTCGACCAAACAAGGTGGCGATATCGCCCAGGTCGCGACGATTCCGCCAGCGGCACTGGCCGAAGGTGGCGAAAACAACGTCGGTTTTCAGCCGGGCGACACGATTACTTTACGCGACCTGCTCTACGCGGCGCTCGTCCAGTCCGACAACGTTGCGGCGTACACTCTGGCCGACCACGTGGGTCGCGCGCTCCAGGCGCAGTTGCCGCCGAGCGGCGGGGCCGCGCGGGGGACTTCGGCCGATTATTTTGTTCTGCAAATGAACGCCCTGGCGAAACATCTTGGGATGGAACGGACGCGCTTCCTCAACCCGAGCGGAATCGATGGGAAGGAAAAGCCTTACTCGACCGCCGCCGACATTGCCCGCCTCACCCGATACGCGATGAACAGTGCCGGCTTTCGTTTTTATGTCTCGCAAAAAGAGCGGGAGATTGAGTTCGGTCGCGGGCCGGATCGGATGCGTTACCTGTTGCGGAACACGAATGAATTGCTTGGTCGCGATGCGATCGACGGTGTGAAAACCGGCCGCACCGCGCTCGCGGGCGACTGCCTCGTGCTCTCGGCCGCGCGGCCGTCTGAAGTGGTGCCGCAGGGCGCGACCACGCTCATCACTCCGCGGCGCCTGATCGTGGTAGTCCTCGGCAGCAGCGATCGTTTCGGCGAAGGCGCGGCCCTGCTTGCCCGCGGCTGGTCGGCCTACGACCAGTGGGCCGCGGCCGGCCGCCCGATCGACAAGGGCCAGATTTTGGGCGGGCCTAACGAGTAGATGAAACAGCGAGTTGGTGTCCTGACCAGCGGTGGGGATTGCCCGGGGCTGAACGCTGTCCTGCGCGGGGTCGTGCTGGCGGCGGAGAAACTCGGGTGGGAAGTCGTCGGGTTCAAAGACGGCTTCGAAGGGCTCCTCCCGCCCGGCCAGTATGTCATCCTCGACCGCGCCCGCACCGACGGCATCATGTCGTTAGGCGGAACCATCATCGGCACGACCAACAAGGGCCACTTCATCGCCAAGGTCGGTGCCGGCAATCGCGCGGTGGTCGCGGCCGAAGTGATCGAGCAAGCCCGCGAGGTGCTCGACCGGCTCAACGTCAAGGCTCTGATCATCGTCGGCGGCGACGGCTCGATGACGACCGCCCTCCAACTCCAGGAAGGCGGCATCAACTGCATCGGCGTGCCGAAAACGATCGACAACGATCTCGAAGCGACGGCCATGACTTTCGGTTTCGATTCCGCCGTTGCCTCCGTGGCCGACGCCCTCGATCGCCTGCACACCACCGCGAGCAGCCACAAGCGCATCATGGTGCTCGAAGTGATGGGCCGGCATGCCGGTTGGATCGCGCTCCATGGCGGGATCGCGGGCGGGGCGGACGCGATTTTGATTCCGGAAATCCCATTCGATTACGAAAAGCTGGACGACTTCATCAAGCGGCGCGAAGCCGCCGGGGCCTTGAGCTCGATGGTGGTGGTGGCGGAAGGCGCCAAGCCGCGGGACGGGCAACAGGTGCTGCACCAGACCGAGGCCGGCGAATACCGTTTCGGCGGCATCGGCGACGTGGTCGCGCATGAATTGGCGGCGCGCACCGGCAAGGAGACTCGCTGCTGCGTCCTCGGCCACCTGCAACGCGGCGGCGCGCCGACGACGCTCGATCGCATTCTCGGGACGCGCTTCGGCGTCAAGGCAGTGCAGTTAGCCAACGAAGGGCATTTCGGTTCGATGGTGAGCTACCAGAACTACCAGGTGCAGCACGTGCCGATCGCCGACGCGGTCAATCGCCTCCGCCTCGTCCAGCCCTCCAGCCAGATGGTGGAGACGGCGCGGGACGTGGAGATTTCCTTCGGGGATTGAGTCGCTTCCGACTTAAAGCAGCGCGGTGATCTGTTCGACCGTCAATTCGTCGAGCCGCCTAACGACCAGATCGGCGGCGAGCAATTGCTCCAGCGGGTGGGTTGTAGCGACGGCGACGACCTTCATGCCCGCAGCGTGCGCCGCCTCGATCCCGACATGGGCATCCTCGAAAACCACGGCGCGGGCCGAACTCACGCCGAGGCGCTCTGCCGCCTTGATGAAAACTTCAGGATTCGGTTTCCCGTGCACCACGTCCTCGGCCGAGATGATCTCGAGAAACGCCTGCTCCAGCCCAATGCGATGCAGGACGGCATCGATGTTCCCCCTTTGAGTCGAGGAAGCGACGGCACAGGGGATGCCGGCTTCCTGCAATCTCTGGAGCCACTCCGCCACTCCCGGGAGCGGCGCGATGTCGCCCTCCGAGACCAGCTCGCGATAGAGGGCTTCCTTTCGGTTCGTTAGGCCAGCGACCGCGGCCGGCTCGCTCGCCCAGCCGTGGATCTCCTCGATGATCCGCGCGCTTTTCATCCCGAAGCCGCGCATGAAACTATCCGGCGCGAGCGTCTGCCCCAGCTCGGCCGCGAGCAGTTGCCAGCTCCGGGCGTGCAGTTTGCCGGAGTCGATGATGACGCCGTCCCAGTCGAAAATCGCGCCGAAAGGCGCCAGGGCGCGCGAAGTCACTCCAGCCGCTGCAGCGCAGGCAGACCGTAGTTCTTTTGGACGGCGTCGGCTTCGGCCGCGACTTGGGCGGCGTCGAGCGCGAGCTGTTTCGGGTCATCCACCGTCTGGATGACGTTGAAACCGTTGAGCGGCGTCTTCACCGCCTCGGCCAGGTCGGCTAACGAGTGAATCTCCTTGTCGTTCACCTTCTTCACCACGAGGTAGCTGAAGTCGTCGTAACCGATCGTGCTGTTGGCCGGGAGCACCTGGCTGAGGATGACGACCCGGCGTTTGCCTTCCGGGTAAAGCTCGGACTGGTATTTGTCGAGATAGACGAAATCCTGGGGCGCCTCTTTCTCCCAGTTGTTGCCCCATTCCTTGAGATACTGGCGGGTCAGCTCCTGGAAAATGAGTCCGCCAAGGACGTAGTAGGAGGGCGGGTCATCGATGTTGTAGGGGGGCACGACGTAATCCTCTTCCGCGCGATGTTCCAGCTTCACCTTCAAGGTCAGCGCCTTGCCGCTGCGCATGACATGGAGCGCGACCGAGTCGCCCACATACGCTTTCGCGGTCAGGAGATTGCTGAACCCGAGCTTGCCGTAGAGCGGATCGACGTAGTTTCCGTTCTGGTCAATGTCGTGATCTTCGACCGCGGTCACGATGTCGCCCGGTTGCAACCCGGCCTTGGCCGCGGGCAGGCCGGGTTCCACGCTCGTGATGTAGACGCCGCCCGTCTTGGTCGTCTCCCCGGCGTAGGCGCGGAGTTGCGGATCGCGCGTGGGAAAGAAGGAAATGCCTAACGAAGGAAAGCCCTGGTATTTTTCGCCCGCCGCGTCTTTCAGGAAATGGGCGATGATCGGCGCGGGAATGGCGTCGAGCACCTGCGAACGCGGATCGTAGCGGAGAAGGAGCG
This sequence comes from Verrucomicrobiota bacterium, assembly GCA_030855965.1. Taxonomy (GTDB): domain Bacteria; phylum Verrucomicrobiota; class Verrucomicrobiia; order Chthoniobacterales; family UBA10450; genus Palsa-1392. The sequence continues at coordinate 6,440 of JALYQE010000095.1, forward strand.
CAGCCAGCTTGTTGTTTTTGACGAGGGGCACGGTGTAACTGTTATCGCGATACTGCATCGGGATGCTCAGCCGGTAAGTTAGAAAATCGGCCACGTCGGCCGGGTAACGGGTGATGCCGATCGTGGTCACGATCCCTTCCGTGACGACGAGCGCGCCGGTCGCCTCGAGCTGCCAGGCGGAGAGGCGATCGCCCACGACGGTGTCGAGTGCGAGCTCGAGCGGTTGCAGGCCCTTGAGGAACTTCTTATCCGTCGGCTCGATCAGGGCGAGGTTCGCCTCGTAATCGATCACGACCACGGTGGCGGTGATTTTTTCGCCCGATTCCGCCCGCTCCAGCTCGACGTAATTCTGGTTCGCCACCAGGTCGGCCGTGACCAGCACGCGGTCGTTAGGCAAGACCGCCCCGAGCGCGCGCTTGGAGAAGGGCGCCTTCTTTTGCCACGGTCGAAAGTAATCGTAGGGCTGGCCGGTGACGTTGACCCGGACTAACGAGACCTCCTTGGCCTGGACCGCCTCCTGCGCGCTGGTCGGCATTTTTTTCACCGCGACCGGCGCCTTCTTCGCCTCCGCCGGCGGGACGAGGGCGAGGAGCGCGATAAGGAAAAGAAGGGGCGTGCGCATGATCAAATGTTGTCCTTCACCGCGACGGCGGGCTTGGCCGGCATCTGTTCGTCGAGGTTTTGTTCCTCGACGACGTTGTAGCGCGTCTTGATCCGCTCGCGCGCGGCTCCCACCTGTTTGGGATCGAGCACGAGTGGAGGACCGTCGCCGATCATCTTCACGACAAAGCGATCGGCCGGCTGCTCAAAGGCGCGCGCCAAATCCTGCAGGGTGCCGATTTTTTTACCGTTGATCTCATCCACGATGCTGGAGCGATACGGCATCTGGTAAGTGTTGATCGGGTCGGGCAGGATGTTGGTGAGAATGATGACCTCGGGATGCTGGAGATAGATCTGATCGGTGACAAAGAAGTCGAAGTAATGCCGCACCCGCAGATCGTTGATCCGATAAGCCTGGAGAAGATCGAGCGACATCGGCTGAAAGAGAAGGCCGCCATAAACGACGTAGCGCGGGCGCGTGTCGTAGCTGTGCGCCTGCATGAGATAGGGCCAGACCGTGCCTAACGTGATGTCCACGCTCATCGGCTGCTTGTTGCGCAGGAGGTCGAGCTTCACCGTGTCGCCCTTGAATTTCCGCTCCACCACTTCGGGCATCTGCACGCGTTCGCCCTCGAACTCGACGAAGGCGTCGCTCGCAATCGGGTGGCCGTCGACCGCGAGCAGGACGTCGCCCTTTTGCAACAGCTTCCCGCACGGGCCGGCCTCGATCACGGTGCCGACGAGGATGCCGCGGTCGTCATCGTTCAAGCCGAGAAAATGGCGCTGCGCCGGGTTTTGCAGCTTCGTGTAAGTGATGCCGAGATCGACATAGCGATCGTAACGCCCGTCCTCGATGTCCTTGAGGAAACGGCGAATCACCGGGGTCGGGATCATGTAGGCGACGCCTTGCGCGATGTCGCCGCTGTAGCCCTGGAAGGCGACCCCGACCACTTTCGCGTTCTGCATCACGGGCCCGCCGCTGTTCCCGGGATTGATCTGCGCGCTGATCTGGATCGCGAGATGCGAATCGATCGCGGAATGGGTGTAGAGATTAAAGTCGATCCGCGAGACGATGCCGGTCGTGACCGACATGCGTTCGCCGCCGATCGGGTAGCCGTAAGCGGAGACGGTCGATTCCAGCGCGGGAATGGCGCCGAAGGCGAGCGGCTTCATGTTCTTCCAAAAAGTCGGCGACGCCACCTGGAGAAGCGCGAGGTCGCAATCGTGCGCGACGAATTGCACCGTGGCCGGATATTTATTCGGGTCGCCCTCGCGCTCGATCGTGAGATAGCGGCTGTTGCTGACGACGTGGGCGTTGGTCAGGATGCGCTGGCCATCGATGACAAATCCGGCGCCGACCCCGCGCCCGATCGCGCCGGAATTCCAGGGCGCGCGATAATCGGGCTGCACCTCGGTGGAAGTGATCCGGACGAGGCTGTTCTTGACCTGGCCGTTGGGCTGGACCTGCGCCGCGGCGACGAGGAGGAGCGCAAGCGCGCAGATGAGAAAACGAAATTGGTGCATCAAGAAAGAGCGGGAAGATCAATCGGAAGGTCGCGCCTGTAAAACGGCAATCGAAGCGTTAGATGGCGGAATGCGGAAAACGTTCAGTGTGAGCGTGCGGCGTGGAACTGGCAGGGGATTAACCGCAGAGGACGTAGAGATTTCGGATGGAGGGAATCGGCGGGGTGTTAAATTTCACACTCCTGCGCGTTCGAGGATCTGCGCGCACACCTTCTCCGCCTCGAAAATTTCGCAGGCGACCGCGCGGGCGGCGCGGCTGTGCTTTTTGTAGTCGGCG
>JALYQE010000116.1 GCA_030855965.1 Verrucomicrobiota bacterium
CTTTCACGGCGCGCTTCCCGGCCGGATTTGATTTCGTCCCCTTCCACCCCGACCGGGCCGGGCAGGAGGCGGTTGACCAGCTTCATGATCTGGCCCGTCAGGCTGGGAAAAACGGCGTTGCCGATGATCGCGACCCGCGCCGGGAAGCCGATGATGAGCGAAGCCTGGCCATTGCGGCAGGCCTCGACAATTTTGGCCGCGGCTCGCTCGGCGTCGACGGCCGCGAAGGGCAGCGCAGTCGAAAGCGAAAACCAGGTGAACTCGGCGCCATGGTTGCCTTTAAATTTCGCGTGCACCTGCGAGCCGGTCCGCATCATCCCCGGGGTCACGGTCGTGACCTGGATGTTATCGTGCGCGAGCTCGGTCCGAAACGCATCGGAGAGCCCGACGAGCGCAAACTTGCTCATGCTGTAGGGCGCCATGTGCGGCACCGCCACTTTCCCGCCGACCGAGGCAATATTAACGATCCGCCCGCCGCCGGCCCGCCGCATGTGCGGGAGAACCTGCTGGATGAGATTGAAAGGTGCCCAGAAATGGAGCTGCATTGATTTCTCGAAATCCGGACGGCGCATGTTTTCGAGCGGACCGACCTCGATAATGCCGGCGTTGTTGATCAGGGCGTCGATCGTTCCGAAATGATCGAGCACGGTCTGGATCGCGCCTAACGACTGGTCGCGGTCGAGCAGGTCGCAGGGCACGGCGAGCGCTTCGCCGCCCAGTTCGCGGAGCTCCGCGCAGGCTGTGGCCAGCTCGTCTTCGTCCCGCGCGAAAAGGGCGAGACGCGCGCCCTCGGCGGCGAGGCGGCGCGCGATCATCAGGCCGAGGCCGCGGGAGCCGCCGGTCACGATCACGGCTCGGCCCGCAAAAGAAACATCGCTGCGCAACGCGCGCGACAAGGCCCAGGAGGCGAGACCGATCCCGCCGAGCGTGAGGAGAGTGGAGCGCTTCATCCGCCACTGTAACAGCGAATCTCAAACGGGCGAAACGCCGCGCAGAAAATCCGGGTAGCTCACGCGAGTCGCGTGCGCTACCCAGAGTCTAAACGTCCGCCTCTACGGGGAAAGCGGTGGGCAATTTGTCCGTCGCCGGTTTCCGCACGCTGAGCGCGAGCCCAAACGCAACGAAGAGAATCGCCGCGCCAGCAAGGAAAGGCGTGCGCGCATAGAAATTGAGCGGTTTATCGAGATCGAACATGAGCAGCCAGCCGCCGAGGAGCGGACCGATCAGGCGGCCGACGCTGCCGGCCGATTGCATAAGGCCGAGCGCGCGGCCCTGCCAGCTGCGGTCGATCATCTGCGAGGCAAGGCCGTTGAGGGTTGGATTGACCAGGCCGTTCGCGATGGCGAGCGCGGCGCAGGCCGCGAGCAACATTGGGACGCTGGCCGCAAATGGCAGCAGCGCGAGCGCCACCGCGAGCAGGAGGAGGCCGGTGCGGGCGAGCGCGGTTTCGCCAAATGTTTTCACCAGCCGGCCGATGAGCCCCCCCTGCAGGATCACGCTGATGATGCCGATGAAACCAAAGAGGTAACCGGTCTTGCGCGCGTCGAAGCCGAACTGCTTTTCGGTAAAGAGCGCGAAGAGCGTCGTCATGATGGCGAAGCCCGTGATCGAGAAAAAATAAGTGGCCACGATCGTGCCGAACATGCGCGAATTGCCGTGCTGAAAGACATCCGACATTCGAGTCCGCTTTTGCGGATGGGCGCGATCCTCTGCGGAAAGACTTTCCGGCAGGATAAAATAAAGGAGCACGACATTCACCGCCGCGAGCCCGGCCGCGAAATAAAACGGCGCGCTGTAGGAGATGTGGCTCATGACCCCGCCGATCATCGGGCCAAAGGTGAACCCGAGCCCAAAAGCCGCGCCGATGATCCCCATCGAGCGCGAGCGATTTTCCGGCGTGCTGATGTCGGCGATGTAAGCCTGGGCGGTCGAGATGTTGCCGCCGGAAATGCCGTCGATGATGCGCGCGACAAAGAGCAGCGCGAGCGAATTCGCCCAGCCCATGACGAGAAAACCGAGCGCGGTCCCGGCCAGACTAACGATCAGGACCGGCCGCCGGCCGACGCGATCGGAAAGCCGGCCGAGGATCGGGGTGAAGATGATCTGCATCCCGGAATAGATCCCGGTGAGCCAGCCGATCTGGAGCGGGGTGGCGTCGAAATGCTGCGCGTAAAGCGGCAGCACCGGGATGATGATGCCGAACCCCACCATGTCGATGAAGACAGTGAGGAAGATGAGAAAAAGCGGAGACATTGGGAAAGTGACCAGTGACCAGTGACGAGTGATGAGTGTTTAACAGATGACGCCAACTAACAAGTGGCGCCCCTCCTGTCACTCGTCACTCGTCACTCGTCACTTCCCCATCACCCGTGCTTGCGATTGAAGCGGGCCACTTCGCGCGCGGTCTCGCGATCGGTCGCGCGCTTCTTCAGGTCGAGCCGCTTGTCGCGCGCTTCCTTGCCGGTAGCGACGCCGACCTCGGCTTTGATCCGGCCGTTTTTCCAGTAAAGCTTCAGGATGACAAGGGTGCGGCCGGCGATGTTCGTTAGGCCGTAGAGCTTGTCGATTTCGCGGCGGTGGAGGAGAAGTTTGCGCACCCGCTTCGAGGCCGGCACTTCATGGCTCGCCTGCAGGTAGGGCTGGATGTCGGCACCGTAGAGAAAGGCCTCGCCTTTTTCGATCCGGGCAAAGGCGTCGCCGATGTTAGCTTTGCCGGCGCGGATCGATTTGACCTCGCTCCCCTTCAGCTCGACCCCGGCCTCGAAGCGCTCGAGGATGTGGAAATCGCGCAGCGCTTTGCGATTGAGAATCGTCTCAGCGGGCATGGTCAGCGCGGACCGGCACGCGAGACAGGCCTACGCCTCGGCGGCAGTTTCGTCCTTCAATTCCTCGTAGGTGAGCTTGCCGGCGATGATTTCTTTCAACGCGATATCGGTGAGGGATGACTTGGGGGTGGCTTCCACGAGCGGTCGATGGCCCATGCCGAGTTGCCTCACGCGCTTCGAGACGACGTTGATCAGCAACTGCTGGTTCGGAATCACTTTGGCTGCTTCTTGCAGGAGTTGAGCGGTCATAATTCTCAAGGAACGGACGGAACGGCTGGGCTCGGACGGAAATTGCAGGATCGTCGGCGATCCATTCGTTAGGGCTGAAGCGGTGGAAATCGAAGCAAGCATCGTCGCGGGCAAGCGGATTTCGATCATGCGTGCAGAGACCACCTTGTCAACGGATTTTCTCGGGGCGATTGAATCACTTGCCAGGGCGAGCGAAGTGCGCGAAATAGGTGCGCTGCGCGACCCTCGGGCTCCCCAACCGGCGGCAGCGTCGCGAGAAAAAGTTCGGGCTGTGGCTCAGCTTGGTAGAGCGCCTGCCTCGGGTGCAGGAGGTCCAGGGTTCAAATCCCTGCAGCCCGATTTTTTTATCTCACCTTTTTTTGACGGCAGCGAATTGAAGCCCACAGTCCCGCTTCACCTGCTCCGATGAACGACTCCGTTCTCACCACGATTGCGATCACTGGCTTTACGATTGCGTTTTTCCACGCCGCCATCCCGACCCATTGGCTGCCATTCGTCCTCGCCGCGCGGGTGCAGCGCTGGAATCGCTCGAAGACTCTGCTCATCACCGCGCTCGCCGCCACGGGCCATGCTTCTTTCACGGCCATGCTCGGCCTCGTCGTCGCCTGGCTCGGGATCGCCCTGAGCGACCGCATCGGCGCGCTCTTTCCCTGGATCGCCGGCGGGGCGCTCATCGCTTTCGGGCTCTTTTATATTTTCCGGCAACTAACCGGACGCACGCATACCCACCTCCATCTCGGGCGCGGTGGCCATTCCCATGACCATGACCATGACCATGACCACGGACACGAGCATGATCACGAACATGGCGCGCGACGGCTCGCGTTTTCAAAATCCGATGTCGCCGCCGTCACCAGCTTGCTCGCGCTCCTCACCTTTTCGCCCTGCGAAGCCTTTGTGCCGGTTTACGTCTCCGGTGTTCGTTACGGCTGGTATGGGTTTGCCTTGCTCACCCTCATCCTGACTATCGCCACAATTGCAGGCATGGTCGTCTTCACCTGGCTCGCGCTCGTCGGGATCGAACAGGTGAAGTTGCGCGCCTTCGAAAAATACGAGGCCGGCGTCATGGGCGTCCTGTTGTGCGCGGTCGGAGTGCTGATTATTCTTTTCGAGCAATGACCACTGAATCTGCGGGATTAAAAGCTGGAGATGCCGCGCCCGATTTCACCGCCGAGGCGGTTGGCGGAAAATATGGATCCGGAAAAGTCGTGAGTCTGCAGGACTTTCGCGGCTCGCCTGTCGTCCTTTATTTTTATCCAAAAGACGACACGCCGGGCTGCACCACGCAGGCCTGCGGGTTGCGTGATTCCTGGAGCGAGTTTGATGGCCAGGCGGAAATTTTCGGGGTCAGCATCGATTCCACGGCGAGCCACGAAAAGTTCATCGCGAAGTTTGATCTCCCTTTTCCGCTCCTCTCCGATCCCGAGAAAAAAATCGTCAACGACTACGGTGTCTGGGTCGAGAAAAGCATGTACGGCAAAAAATATATGGGGGCGGAACGGAACACGTTCGTGATCGACGGCGCCGGGCGAATCTCGGAGATTTTGCGCCAGGTGAAGCCCGCGGAACACGTCGACCAACTGCGCGGCGCATTGGCCGGCGCGAAATGATTTGCCAACTCTTGCAATCCCTTTAACTTCGCTGCGCGCGACCGGGTTCGGTCGCTTTGTGGTTTCAGATGCTGAATTTCGGCACTCCGAAATCGGCTGATTGAAATCTTCCCTATGGGCTCGCTGAAAAAACGACGAAAAGCAAAAATCTCCAAGCACAAGCGCCGCAAGCGGATGAAAGAAAACCGCCACAAGAAGCGCTTGCGCTACAAGTCGTAGGTTCAGGCTGTCGTTAGGCGAATGGTGCATGCGACCTTCTTCGCGACACCGAAAGATTTTCGCGCCTGGCTGCGAAAGAATCACGCCACCGCTCCGGAACTCTGGGTTGGCTTCCACAAGAGTGAAAACCTGCCCGAGCCCGACGCCAGCTTGCTCCGGAAGAACACGGCGGCCTGGAAATCCTTCAAGGCGCAGCCGCCTTCCTACCGCAAGACGATCGGATGGTGGGTCACCAGCGCGAAGCAGGCCGAAACACGGTGCCGACGGCTCGAAAAACTGATCGCGGCATCGGCCGCCGGCCGCCGTCTGCGCTGAAACCGCCGCCCTTCATCATTCCGGTTGAAGGGATGCGGAACAGTTCCAAACTACGCCAATGCTCCCATCTTCTCGGCACGCCGCGCGCGTGCTGCTCTCCGGTCTGCTCGCGGCCAGCCTCCTCTTCGGCCTAACGACTGCGGCTGAGTCGCAGTCGCCCCGGCCGAAACCAAAGAAATCCGAGGCGGCGCCGGAGACGGCCGTGTTCTCCAACACCAGCCCGGCGCCCTCGCCGGCCCGGGCGACGGAGGCACAGAGCGCAAAGAAGACCCAGTTCGACGAGAAACTCTGGAGCGGCATGAAATGGCGCGAGGTCGGCCCCTTCCGCGGTGGCCGCGCGATCGCGATCGAGGGCGTGCCCGATGAACCGAACACTTATTACTTCGGCGGTGTCGCCGGCGGTGTTTGGAAAACGACCGACGGCGGCGCGAATTGGAAGCCGATCTTCGACAAGCAGCGCACCACTTCATCGATCGGTGCCATCGCGGTTGCGCCGAGCGATCACAACACGATCTACGCCGGAGCCGGAGAGTCGGCCCTGCGCGGCAACATTACCTACGGCGACGGCGTCTATAAATCGGTCGATGCCGGCCGCAACTGGCGCAACGTCGGCCTCAAAGACACCCGCCACGTCGGCGCGCTCATCGTTCACCCGGAGGACAAGGAGATCGTCTTCGTCGCAGCGGTCGGCCACGCCTACGGGCCCAACGCCGAGCGCGGCATTTTCCGCACGACCGACGGCGGCAAGAGTTGGACGAAAGTTCTGTTCAAGGACGAGGACACCGGCGCGATCGACATCGTCTTCGATCCGCAGAATCCAAACACGCTTTTCGCCGCGATGTATCAGGTGCGGCGGCAGCCGTGGTTTCTCTCCAGCGGCGGCGAAGGCAGCGGACTCTACCGCTCGACCGACGGCGGAAATACCTGGCAGAAGTTAAAGGGGCACGGTTTGCCCGAAGGCATTCTCGGCCGCATCGGCGTGACCGTTTCCGGCGCGGATTCCAATCGCATCTACGCGATCATCGAGGCGAAGGAGGGCGGCATCTTCCGCTCCGAAGATGGCGGCGATACCTGGGAGAAGATCAACGACGACCTCCGCTTCCGGCAGCGCGCCTGGTATTTCAGCAAAGTCTACGCCAATCCGCGCGCGGTCGACACGCTCTACGTTCTGAATACCGGCCTCTTCCGCTCGGTCGATGGCGGCAAGAGTTTCAAGCTCCTCCCGGCGCGCCACGGCGATCATCATGGGCTCTGGATTGATCCGAAAAATCCGGACCGCATCGGCAACGCCAACGACGGCGGCGCGAGCATCTCTATCGACGGCGGCGAGACCTGGTCGACCTTGAACAACCAGCCGACCGCGCAGTTCTATCACGTCGCGACCGACAACGCGTTTCCGTACCGCATCTACGGGGCGCAGCAGGACAACACGAATGTCGGGATCGCGAGCCGTGGCGCGAGCGGCGTCATCGGGCGGGAAGATTGGTTCCAGGCCGGCGGCGGTGAGTGCGGCTTCGTGGTGCCCGATCCGCGCGATCCAAATATCATCTATTCGAACAACGAAGGCTTCATCACCCGCTACGACAAAGCGAAGGAGCAATACCAGGACGTCAGCGTCTGGCCGCTCGATACCTCCGGCCACGGCGCGGAGAATTTGAAACATCGTTTCCAGTGGATTTCGCCGCTCTTTCTCTCCCCGCACAATCCCGACACGATCTACACCGCCGGCGAAGCGGTTTTTAGATCAACCAACCAGGGACATAGCTGGACGGCGATCAGCGAAGACCTCACCCGCAACGACAAGAGCAAACAAAAACCGAGCGGCGGCCCGATCCAGAACGACATCACCAGCGTCGAATATTTCAACACCATCTTCGCCCTTGCGGAATCGCCTTTGAAAAAAGGAATGCTCTGGGCTGGGACCGATGACGGCCTGCTCCACGTCACGACCGACGACGGCGCGACCTGGCAACGGGTCACGCCCAATATGCCGGAGTGGAGCCACGTCAGCCTGATCGATCCGTCGCATTTCGATGCCGCCATCGCCTACGTCGCGGTCGACCGCCATCGGCTCGATGACTTCAAGCCCTACGTCTTCCGGACTAACGACACCGGCCGGAACTGGACCGCGATCACCAATGGTATTCCCGAAGGCGCTTACGTCCGCGCCGTGCGGGAAGATCCGAAACGGCGCGGGCTCCTCTACGCCGGCACCGAGCTCGGCGTTTATGTTTCCTTCGACGACGGCGCGCACTGGCAATCGCTGCAAATGAATCTGCCGACCGCGCCGATTCACGATCTGGTTGTGAAAGATGACGACCTCGTTGTCGCGACCCACGGGCGTTCGTTCTGGGTCCTCGACGATCTGACGCCGCTCCGGCAGGTTAACGACCAGGTAGCGCAGGCGGAGACGAAGCTCTACACTCCGCAGACCGCTTATCGTCTCCATTACCCGGGAGAATATGATGCCCGCCCGCCGGTCGGGACGAATCCGCCCGCTGGCGCGATCATCAACTACTACTTCCGGGACGCGCCGAAGGGCGAAGTGACGCTGGAAATCGTCGACGCCCAGGGCCAGACGATCCGGCATCTCTCGAGCAAGGAGCGAAAGGACGACGAGCAGCTGCCGGAATGGCCCGACCAGGTGGAAGCGCCGAAAACCATTCCCGCCAAGGAAGGGATGAATCGTTTCGCGTGGGACCTGCGCCACGAGCCTCCTCTGCTCACGCCCGGCCTCTTCTATTTCGGAAGCAGCCCGCGCGGCACGCTCGCCGCGCCGGGCGACTACCAGGTCCGCCTAACGGCTAACGGAAAGAGCGAAACCGCGCCGCTCCGCCTCGCGATCGATCCCCGCGTCAAAGACGCCGCGGAAGGAATCAGGAAAGCGTTCGAGCTTTCCCTGAAAGTGAACCAGCGCTTCTCGCAACTGCACCAGGCGATCAACGAAATTCGTGAAACCAAGTCGCAGGTCGATGCCTTCCGCAAACGCGCGGGCGACGACGCGCGCCTCGCGCCCGCCCTCACCGCCGCCGACGAAATGGAAAAGAAAATGTCGGCCGTCGAAGAAAAACTTGTCCAGGTGAAGATGAAAAGCTCGGAGGGGAATCTCGTTTACCCAAACCAGTTGAACGAAGAGTTCTACACCTTCAGCAAGGTGATCGAGGCAGACGCCGCGCCGACCGAGCCGCAGCTCGAAGTCTTCAAGATGCTGGATGGCCGGCTCGAGGAGAAGTTGAAGAGCTGGGGGCAGATCAAGAGCGAAGAGGTGCCGAAAGTGAACGACCTGATCAAGCAGGCGGACCTCCCGGCCTTGACCGTGGCGGAAGCGGCGAAGTCGACGCCGGCGCCGACGGTAGCGCCGACCGCTTCGCCCACGCCTGCAAGTTCGCCGACACCGAATTAGCCTAACGAACCCTCGGAAAAACCCCCGGCATCTCGACCAGCGCCTCCGCAACGACGATCCCGAAATGCCCTTTGTGACCTTTGTCTTCTTCGTGCGATCATCCAGCGAGAACCGCCAGGCCTTGAAGAATGAGCCATAACCACCAACACGACACCGATTTCGGCCGCGCCTTCGCCATCGGCGTTCTCCTCAACACCGCCTTCATCGTCGCGGAAGTGATCTTTGGTCTATTCAGCCACTCGCTCTCGCTTCTCGCCGATGCCGGCCACAACCTGAGTGACGTGCTGGGCCTGCTCATGGCCTGGGCCGCGACCAATCTCGCCCGCCGCAGCCCGACCCAGCGTTTCACTTACGGCCTGCGCCGCAGTTCCGTTCTCGCCGCGCTTTTCAACGCCATCCTCCTGCTCGTCAGCATCGGCGCCATTGCCTGGGAAGCGATCCGCCGCATTCGCCAACCGGAGCCAGTTCTCGGCCAAACCATGATCTGGGTCGCCGCCGCCGGCGTCGTCATCAACGGCATCACGGCCTGGATGTTCGCCCGCGGCCGGAAAGGCGATCTCAACATCCGCGGCGCCTTCCTCCACATGGCGGCGGACGCGGCCGTCTCCGCCGGCGTCGTCGTCGCGGGCGTGATCATTTTCCAGACCGGCTGGTCGCTCATCGATCCGATCAGCAGCCTCGTCATTGTCGTCATCATTCTCATCGGCACCTGGGGGCTGCTGCGCGACTCGGTTAATCTCGTTCTCGATGCTGTCCCGCGCGGGATCGACCCGGCGGCGGTGAAAGATTTCCTCGAGCAACTTCCCGGCGTCGCCGCCATTCATCACCTGCACGTCTGGGGCTTGAGCACGACAGAGACCGCCTGCACCGCGCATGTCGTAAAACGCGAACCGCAGCTCGACGACAAGTTGCTCAAGACGATCGCGCACGAATTGCACGAGCGTTTCGGGATCGAGCACACCACGATTCAATTCGAGCTTTGCGTGGGCGAGGATTGCCCGACCGAACACGACGAGCACAAACACGAGGAGCACGCGCATTCGTGAGCGCGGCCATCACCAGGGCAGTCCTGCTCGCCGCCGGCCGCGGCACCCGCATGCGCGACCTGACGAACGACCTGCCAAAACCGATGATCGCCGTCCGCGGCAAACCGATCCTCCAGCACATCATCGAAGGCCTGCGCGGCGCGGGCGTGAACCAGTTTCTCATCATCGTCGGCTGGCACGCCGAAGTCGTTAGGGAAACTTTCGCCGACGGCGCCGGCCTTGGCGTCGAGATCGCCTACGCCACGCAGGTGGAGCAGGATGGCACCGGCAAGGTCGTGGAACTGGCGCGCGATTTCGTCGGGAGCGATCCGTTTGTCCTCAGCTACGGCGACATCCTCGTCGAGCCGTCCAATTATTCCCGCCTAACGACTCTGGACGACGGCACCGAAGCCATCGTCACGGTCAAGCACAGCGAAGACGTCAGCCAGGGCGGCGCGGTTTTCGTGAACGAGCGCTTCGAGCTCATCGACCTGCGCGAAAAACCGAAACCAGGCGAGCCGACCAGCCCGTGGTATAACGCCGGCATCTACGCTTTCCGCCCCGGTATTTTCGATTTTACCGCCCGGCTCGAGCGTTCGCCGCGCGGCGAGTTTGAACTCACTGACGCCATCCGCGCCCTCGCCCAATCCGGCAAGAAGGTGCAGGCGCTCGAGCTCAGCGGCGACTGGGCCGACGTGCGCGACCCGGAAATTCTCGCCCAACTGAATCGTTAGGTAATCTCGTCGGCCGCCTCGTCCTCGGGCGATTCCTCACCGATTTCCTCTTCAAAGACGCGCCGGCGCTGGGGCGAGATGAACGGGCGGAGAAATCCGTAGAGGAGATAACTGATGAAAATCACCGCCGTCATCCAGTGGTAGAACTTCACCGTCAGGGCAAGGAGCGCGATGAGGAAAAAGAAGCGCGGAATCGATTGCGTCGTGCGCCAGTTCACCGCCTTGAAACTCGGGTAGCGGAATTTGCTGAACATCATGAACGAGAGGAACACCATCAGGACCGGGAGCGCGTACTTCCAGCGGCCGATCGTGCGCTGGCCTTCATCGAGCCAGAGCATGAACAACGTCAGCGACGCGATCACGCCCGCTGCCGCGGGAATCGGAAAGCCGGTAAAATTTTTATCGGGGTTGTTCGACGGTCCGGCGGCCGCGACGCAATTAAACCGCGCCAGCCGGAGCGCGCCGCAGGCCAGGTAAACAAACGCGATCATCCAGCCGAGATTCTGGAACTCGCCGAGCACGATTTGGTACACCAGCAGCGCCGGCGCCATCCCGAAAGAAACGATATCGGCTAACGAATCGAACTCCCTCCCAAACGGACTCTCGTGCCCGCCGAGCCGCGCCAGCCGGCCGTCGAGCAGATCGAAAATGCAGGCCGCGAGGATGAACCAGATCGCGTCATGAAAATCGGCGGCCGCCTTGAGGAAATCCGTTTCCTGCGCGCCGTCATAAATCCTCAGCACCGCGGCAAACCCGCAGAAGAGGTTCCCCGCCGTCATCAGGTTCGGCAGGAGATAAATTTTTGGCTGGCGTGCGTCGGACATGGTTTCTAGGAAAGGCGCGCGATCACGCTCGAGCCGCCGGCGACGCGGTCGCCCACTTTTACCAGCACGGTCGCGCTCAGCGGCAGATAGACTTCCGTGCGCGAACCGAATCGGATCATGCCGAAACGCTCGCCCTTCGCCAGCGTATCGCCCACCCGCGACCAGCCGACAATCCGCCGCGCGATCGCGCCGGTGATTTGCCTAACGACAAGAGTGGCACGCGGATTCTCAAAGGCCCAGGTCATGGCCTCGTTCTTGTCCGAGCATGCCGGGTTGCGCGCGTCGAGGCACAGCCCCTCGTGATGCTCCCGGTAAATGATCCGTCCATCGATCGGGGCGCGGTTCGTGTGCACGTCAAAGACGGAAAGAAAGATCGCCACCCGTCGCATCGGGCCCTTCACCACTTCGCTTTCCTCGAGCTCTTCGATTTCCACCACCACGCCATCCGCCGCAGCCACCACCAGGTCAGGGTCGGCCGGCGCGGTCCGGTCCGGATCGCGGAAAAAGGCAAAGGTGTAGCCGATCAGCGCGACGAAGAGCAGCGCCAGCCACGGCGTGATGAGCAGGCTCAACAGCGTAAGGACGACGAGCACGGCAAAGATCCAGCGTGCTTCGAAAAGAGTTTGGAAACGCATGCGAGGAGTGAGTGTCGGGTTCCCCACCAAACCGGTCAAGCGTCCCTCCACCTTCTTCCTCCTGCTCCTGTTCTTGTTCTTCCTCGTGATCGCAATCGAAGCCCGGGGCGCGATTTTCATAATGACAAAGCGCGCGCCCACGCCATCATCCGGAAACATGAGCGCGACCCGGTCCACCGCACCTGAGCTCCACGTCCTCGACCATCCCATTGCCGCGGCCCAGCTCTCCATCCTGCGCGCCCGGTCCACCCCGCCTAACGACTTCCGGCGCGCCCTGCAAAAAGTCGCGATCTTCCTCCTCGTCGAGGCCGCGCGCCGCTGGGAAACAGAGACCGCGCAAATGGAAAGCCCGCTCCGCTCTTTCGAGGGCCAGACCCTCGCGCGGCCCATCGTGCTCGTCCCGATCCTGCGCGCCGGGCTCGGCTTGCAGGAAGGCATGATGCAGCTCATCCCCGAGACCAGCACCGGCCACGTCGGCCTTTATCGCGACCCGGCGACGCTCCATCCGGTGAAGTATTACTGCCGCCTCCCGGACAAACTCGCCGAGGCGGAAGTGCTTGTCCTCGATCCCATGCTCGCCACCGGCCACAGCGCGGTCGAGGCCGTCTCCATCGTGAAAGCCGCCGGCGCCACCCGGCTGCAATTCGTCTGCGTCCTTGCCTGCCCGCCCGGGGTCGAGACCTTGCAGCGCGCGCATCCCGATGTCCCGATCATCGCCGCCGCCGTCGATCCGGAATTGAACGACGTCGGCTACATCGTCCCCGGGTTGGGCGACGCCGGCGATCGTTACTTCGGCACCGACTAGCCTCCTACTCGTACGTACTCGTGCTCCTGCTCGTGCTCGGACCCGCCTCGATTTCGATTGCGAGCACGAGCACGATCAGGAGCGCGCCATCCGGGCTTGCCACCCACCGGCGGACCTGATCACAATCCCCCATGGAGCCCAGCGAACCGCGCATCGAGATCTTCGCCCCTTTCGGCGAAGCCTTTGAGACCACCACCAAGATCCTCTTCCGGCCCTTCGAC
>JALYQE010000122.1 GCA_030855965.1 Verrucomicrobiota bacterium
GAACCGACCTGAATATGAAAACCAAACTGCTCCCACTCGTCACGCCCGGCGAAATGCTGGTCGAAGAATTTCTCAAGCCGCTCGGCCTCACCGAATACCGGCTCGCGAAAGACATCGGCGTCCCGCCCCGCCGCATCAATGAAATCGTGCATGGCAAACGCGCCATCACCACCGACACCGCCTTTCGCCTCTCGCAATACTTCGGCAACAGCGCGCAGTTCTGGCTCAACCTCCAGGCCGATTACGAACTGCGCCGCATGGAACGCAACGGCGAGCTGCCGAAGATCGGGCGCTGCGCGCTGCTCGCCGCGGCCTGAAGAACAATATTATGCACAGGACAAGGAGAAAATGTGGCCTGAACCGGCCCCCCGTGCGACCATGCACTCGTGCCGCTCGCCGCTAAGCGCCGTGGTTGACGTAATCGGAAGCTATCGCGACGATTGGCGCAAATATGACAGAGAGAGTACCGGCGGTCTCGGGGCAAGGATGGCACGTTTTACATCTGTTTTACAAAGTAGAGCGAACGCAGTGGCAGTTGTTGAGTGAAGATGAAAAGCGGAGCGCTAAGGCACGACTCACTGCGCTCGTTGAGGAAGTCCGCGCTGCACGCCACGCGCAATTGTTGGTGTTCACGGTGGTATCGGCAACGGCCGATCTTGGCTTCATGTTACTCATGCGCGATCTGCATGCGGCAAACGAGGTTGAAATAAAACTTAAGCTGGCGCTCGGCGACTGTGTACTTGCGCCACTTTTTTCGTTTCTATCGATTACCGAGAAGATGGAGGAGATGGACGGGACATACGGGTCGAAGGCAACGCCGTCTTGGGAGCTTCCCATAGCGCCTATCGCGACGATAGCGCGCCCGGACGTCAAGCATATGGAGGAGGAGCTTGAAAAGGTCCGCATGGAAAAGGAGGCCGCGATTAAGGCGATGGACTTCGGAAAGGCCGCTGCACTGCGCGACCGTGAAGCGCAAGCAAGGGAAAAACTTGAGCCGCTTCTGAGTCCATGGCGGGAGCAGTGCGGGTGGTCGGTGTTTTGTTTCTACCCGATATCCAACGCCGCGGGTCGGCAAAAATGGTATGCGCTCGATTCCGAGGCCCAGGAGAAATTAGAAGCGGAGCACGCATCCGTTTGGTTCGAATACAAGGATAAACTTCTGTACTTGGGTCACGCTCGCTTGTTTGCGCCGCTATGCCAAAGCCGATGCCGCCTTCGCCCGCTCGATCGCCCTCGCTCCGGACAATGCCTACGCCTACGTCTATCGCGCCGGGGCCCTGCAATTGAGCGGCGATTTTGCCGGGGCGGTGCAAGTTTTGGCGGCGGTTCCCGCCGAGCTCGACCCACAAGGCGCCGTCTCGCTCCAGCGCTTCTATCTGGCGATGGCGATGCGCCAACCCGAGGCGGCGGTCGCCGTCCTGGCGAAAGCGCCGGCCTGGCTGAACGACGGCACCGACGGCCTCATGATGCCGACCGCCTTGTGGCGCGGGCAGGCGCTGGCCCAGAAAGGTGCAGCGGAACCGGCGCGCGCTGCGTTTCTTGAGGCGGCGCAGGCCCTGGAGGAAAAGTTGCGCGAGGCGCGCGAACCGGCAGGCATCGAAAGCTATCTCGCGCTCGCTTATGCCGGGCTTGGCCAAAAGGACGCGGCCTTGCGCTCCGCCCGCCGCGCCACGGAGTTATTGCCGATGTCGCAGGACGTGCTCGGCGGCGCCTGGTATCTCTTCCAACTCGCCGAAGTGGAAGCGCAATTCGGCGAGACCGCGTCCGCCATCGATCACATCGAACAACTCCTCGCGGCCCCGGCGGGTTTCTACATTTCCGGCGCTTCGCTCCGCACCGACCCGGTCTGGGATCCGCTGCGCCAGGATTCGCGCTTCCAGGCGCTCTTACAGCAGATCGGTTCGCCTGCGACCGGAAACAAACCATGAGCCTCTTCAGCGAACTAAAACCGCGCGCGCCGTCGAGCGTCCCTGCCTAACGACTCCTCGCCCGCCTCCAGGAAGAAGTCGATCGCGATCCTGCCTTTCGAAAACTTGAGCCGCGACCCGGGCAACTTTAACTAACGACACCGCAAATTACCAACTCTCGGGGGCTTGGCTCTGGGTGGCTTTTCCGTCTTAATGAACTGATCCGGAGTCGCCGCAGGCGGATTCGAAAATCGCGAAGCGACCGCCGGACCAATCCAGGATAAGGGCCGCCAAAAGCGCCAAGGCGCGCTCTGGCGACCCCTTTCCTAAATGCTCTCAGTCTCTTGGCAGCGGATCGGGCGCGAAGTTGGCGTGGACCATCATCCATTTGTCACCCTTTTTCACATAAACGCGGGTGGATTTGGCCCGGGCCGGTTCGGTCTTTCCGTCCTTGTCCAGGGTCAGGCCAACATAGTTGTAGGTCAGGATGGCAACATCCCCGTTATATACTTGGACTTTGGGATTGGCCATTTCCGCCGCGATCCTCTTGCCAGAGTCTTTTCCTCCAGCCTCTGTCAGGCGCGAATTAATCGCCTTGCCGTCGAGACGCGTGGCGTACTGACCATTGAACTCGGTGTAGTCGTCCGACATGTCCTTGGTCTGTTCGGCCACATTGGTCGGATCTTTCATTTCGGCCGCCCACTGCGCTTTCACCATGGCAGTGACGGCATCGGTTGTTGCCTGGTCGGCTTGCTGAGCCGACGCGTTCATCGCGAAAGCCGTGCAACAGACCGACGCGATTAAAACCAACATCATTTTTTTCATTTTTATTAGGGTTCTTTGTTTGAGCTGACCGGGCTCAATGAGCATGCCGCTGCGGACAACGGTCTTCTTTCTCTATTGCCGCCGAACCGGTTTAGAAACCGGTTCTCGCTTTCTTGCGTGAGACCGTGCTAGTGCGCCAGCGGCATCTGGGTCAACACATTTCTTTCTGCATCGCGCGGCAGGGGGCCAGAGTCGCGCCGCGATCAGATTCCCGAGAAGTCGATCGCGGTGCTGCCCTTCGATAATCTCAGCGAAGACAAAGCGAACGCTTACTTTGCCGATGGAATTCAGGAGGAAATCCTGATGCGGCTGGCCAAGATCGCGGATTTGAAAGCCATCTCCCGCACGTCGACGCAGCAGTATCAAAGCAAACCGGGCAATCTCTCCGAGATCGCGAAGCAGCTTGGGGTGGCGAACTCGTGCTTTTTCATCGGAGAACAAGGACCACAGATTTGCGCAAATTGCCCGATCGCCGACTCCGCCCGCTGAAAAACATCGCCGCGGCGCTGTCATTCCAATAGACACAGCCTGTGCCGGAATCCGACGATAATCTCCACTTGGAGATCGGGCATGTCCTGTTCATCGACATCGTCGGTTACTCTCGGCTCCTGATCGAGGAACAGAAGGAGCGGCTCAACCAGCTCACTGAAATCGTGCTCGCGACTGCGCCGGTGCGCGAAGCAGCCGACGAGCAACTCGTCAGGCTGCCGACCGGCGATGGGGTGGCGCTGGTCTTCCGCAACAGCTCGGAGGAGCCGGCGCAATGCGCGCTCGAGATCGCGCAGGCGCTCAAGGCGTACCCGGAATTGCAGATCCGGATGGGTATTCACAGCGGTCCGGTGAGCGAGGTGACCGATGTGAGCGGCCGCACGAACATCGCCGGGACCGGAATCAACGTGGCGCAGCGGGTGGTGGATTGCGGCGACGCCGGGCACATTCTCCTTTCCAAGCGCGTCGCGGACGATCTCTCGCCCTACCGGCAATGGTCGGTGCGGTTACATGATCTCGGGGAGTGCGAAGTGAAACACGGCGCCCGAGTAGGGATCGTCAATCTTTACACGGATGAAGCTGGCAACCCTGAGGTCCCGGCAAAACTACAGGGCCTGCGGGGCAAAATCGCAGCCGCACCCTCCGGCGGAGCGAGCTTTCGTCGACGCGTCGTCATTACGCTGGCGGTGACAGCTACGATCACAGGGGCGGTGGGTTTGTGGACTTACCATCTTCGTCCGCCAGCGCAGAAGACCGCAAGCGTTGCGCCAGCAGCGTCGGCTGCACCTGCACAAGCGATCGACAAAAGCATCGCCGTCTTGCCGTTCGAAAACCTGAGTGATGACAAGAGCAACGCCTACTTCGCGGACGGGATCCAGGACCAGATTCTGACCAAGCTCGCTGGCGTGGCAGACCTGAAAGTCATCTCCCGGATCTCAACCGCAAAATATAAAAGCAAGCCGGAGAACTTGAAGACGGTAGCGCAAGAGCTGGGCGTAGCGACCGTGTTGGAAGGAACCGTCCAGAGGGCTGGCGACAGAGTGCGGGTGAATGTGCAGCTGATCGATGCACGCGCGGACACGCATCTCTGGGCGAAAAACTACGATCGTGACCTGAAAGATGTTTTCGGAGTGCAGAGCGAAGTGGCGCAACAGATTGCGGATGCGTTGCGCGCGCAGCTTTCGCCCAGCGAAGCCACAGCGCTGGCAGTTGCCCCCACGCGCGACCCAGAAGCGTACGACTTGTTCTTGCAAGGA
>JALYQE010000150.1 GCA_030855965.1 Verrucomicrobiota bacterium
GGACGGTGAGGTTGATCTCGGTCGTGACCTTCTCTTTCCCGCGACAGAGGAAGTAGTCATAGCCGAAGGTGCGTTTGATCGTGCCAACCCCGAAAGCGTTCGGGGTTGCGCCGCCGCATGATCTGGGGGTGCTGGCGGACGCGCACCGTCAGCCTGCGCGAAGTCCTGGCCAGCCTGACGAAGTCGCACGCCGATTTGCAGGCGACGCAGCTGCAACTGATCGAGGCGGAAAAAATGCAAACGGTCGGCCAGATCGCGGCCGGCGTGGCGCACGAGGTGAAGAATCCCCTCGCTGTCCTCCAGATGGGGCTCGGGTTTATCACCCGGCTGCCGTGGTCCAACGATCCGCCGATCCTGGCCGTGCTCAAGGAAATGGGCGCAGCGATCGAGCGCGCGGATGCGGTGGTGGGCGATCTGCTGGAGTTGCCAAGCCTGACGAGTTGAAGTTGCGCCCGACCGAGATCGAGCCGCTCATCCGGCAGGCCCTGCGTTTCGTACGGCACGAGATCAGCGCGGCCAAGGTGACGGCGGCGACTGATTTCGCCGGCCAGCTCCCAACCTGCGCGCTCGACCGCGACAAGATCAAGCAGGCGCTGGTTCTTTGGGAGGCGTGCCGAAGTCTCCGGCACAGGCTTGCGCCCAGCCATTAAAGCGTCACTGGCCAGCGGTGGAAAATTCTGTTAGGTAGCGGGCCATGCCTTCCGCCGCCGAGTTCCAACATACTCTCGCCAAGGCCGCTTCGCTCAGCGGCACCTCACTCCACACCGGCGCCAAGGTCTCGCTCAAGCTCCAGCCTGCGCCGGCGAATTCCGGGATCAAGTTCAAGCGCAAAGACCTGGCCGACGAGCCGACGATCGACGCCACGATCGCAAATGTAAAAACGGTCGAGCGCGCGACCACGATCGGCGAAGGCTCGATGCGCGTGCACACGGTCGAGCACGTCCTCGCTGCGCTTTCCGCGCTTGGAGTCGACAACGCCGTGATCGAGATGGACGCGAACGAGCCGCCGATCGGCGACGGCAGCGGCCTGATGTATGTCGAGGCGATCCGCAAGGCGGGCCTCGTCCAGCAGGAATCGCCGCGACAATTCTTTTATGTCCGGGAGCCGATCTCGATCGAGACCAAGAACGGCTCGCTCCTCATCCTGCTGCCGGATGACGAGTTTCGCATCTCCTGCACCCAGGCGGGACCGGAGGGGCGCTTCACCCAGTTCCTGTCGACCGCGATCACGCCGGCGATTTTCGAGCGCGAGATCGCGCCCGCCCGGACCTTCGTTTATTACGAGGACGTCCAGGCCTTGATGGAGAAAAACCTGATCAAAGGCGGGAGCCTGGAAAACGCCATCGTCGTTAGGGGGGAATCGGTCCTGAGCAAGGAACCGCTCCGGTTTCCCGATGAATTCGTCCGGCACAAGATCCTCGACATCATCGGCGACCTCGCGCTCGTCGGGCGGCAGATCCGCGGGCATGTCGTGGCGGTTCGACCCGGGCACGGCGCCAACACCGACCTCGCGCGCGCGGTGGCGAAGGCGCTGGCCGCGACGGAGGCGATGTTGCCGAAGCGCGACTTCCCGGCCGGCGAAGGCGGGCTCGATATCAACGCGGTGATGGACATTCTGCCGCATCGTTATCCGTTCCTGATGGTCGACCGGATCGTTTCCTTCGAGGGCGAAACCAAATGTCTCGGGATCAAATCGGTCACGATCAACGAGCCGTTTTTCCAGGGGCATTTTCCCGGGCACCCGGTAATGCCAGGCGTGCTCCAGGTCGAGGCCATGGCCCAAGTGGCGAGCGTGCTCATGATGCGGATCAGCAAAAGTGCGAGCCGGGTTGGGTATTTCATGAGCGCGGACGGAGTGAAATTCCGGAAGCCGGTTTTCCCGGGCGACACGCTGTTCATTCACGCTGAGCTGACGAAATCGCGCGGCAACAAACTGGCCAAGGCGATGTGCCATTGCATGGTGAACGGTGCCGTTGTCTCGGAAGGCGAACTGATGTTCACCTTCCTCGATAAATGAGCGCGGTGACGGTCCACCCGACCGCGATTGTCGACCCCGCGGCCAAACTCGGCGCGGGCAC
>JALYQE010000160.1 GCA_030855965.1 Verrucomicrobiota bacterium
GGTCGTGGACCTGCACGACGAGTCGTTAGTCTGGCTTCTGCCCTACCGGGAAGTGCAGAAGGCGGGAGTCAGGTTTTCGGATCCGGAATAAAGCGGCGGCTTCGGACTCCGAGGGTCGCGTCGCTCCTGTTTAGGGGGAGAAAATCAGGAGCAGAAAGACGCCAAACAAGAGCAGGTGAATACACCCCTGAAAGATGCTGGTTTTACCGCCGGCAAAGGTGACGACGCTGACGCCGAGAGTGAGGATGAGGAGCGGAAGATTTCCGCCCTCTAGCCCGAGCGAAATTTGACGATTGGTGATGAGCCCGATCGCAAGGACGGCCGGGATGGTTAGTCCAATGGAGGCGAGAACGGATCCGTGCAGGATATTGACCGCCCGTTGCAGGCGATTCCCGAGCGCCGCCTGGAGGGCGCTCAACGCTTCCGGCGCCAGGACGAGCGCCGCCACGATCGCACCGCCGAGGGCATGCGGCATACCGAAACGTTCGATGCTGACATCGAGCGGGATGGCGAATTTCTCCGCCAGGAGGATGACGGCGACGAGGTAAGAAACGAGGAGGACCGAGTGATAAACGCCGGAGCGCATCTCGACCGGCGCATGCTCGGCGTGACTCGCGCCCGCCGTCTCACCCGACTCCACGAAGAACTGGCTGTGCCGCATCGTTTGGATGAGAACGAAGATCCCATAAAGAATGAGGGAACTGGTGGCGAGAAAGATTTCCTGCACGCGGGACAAGTTTGGCCCCGACATCGAGGTGGTGAAATCCGGCAGGACGAGGCCGAGGACCGAGAGCGCCATGATGGCACTGAGGTAAGCATTCGTGCCTTTGAGATTGTAGCTCTGCTCGCGATGGCGCAGGCCGCCGAGGAGAAGCGAGAGTCCGATCAAACCATTGAGCGCGATCATGAGGACGGCAAACATCATGTCTCGCGCGAGGGTGGGATTGTTCGCGCCATGCAGCATTGCGGCCGAGATCATCATCACCTCGATCGTGATGGCGGCGAGTGTGAGGATGAGCGTGCCGTAGGGTTCGCCGCATTTGATCGCGAGGTAGTCGGCATGGCGCACAACCGAGATGGCGGACCAAAGTACGGCCCCGAAGAGCCAGAAAAAAATCGCTGAGAGCAGGAACGGATTGGCCAGGCTGGTGGTCAGAAGGCTGCCAGTGGTGTAGAAGATTGCCGCCGTGGCCAGGCCGGCGAAAAGCGGGTATTCCGAACGGATGAAGCCGACCAGACCCTGTCGCCCCGGCGGCGTAAATGCGGCTGACGGCGAAGCGGACATGGGCGGGATCGTATCGAGTGGATTTGCGCTACGCAATCGTTTGCAGCAGGAAACGAGTTACGGGCGGTGAGACCGAATGAGTGGAAGGAGCGCGTTCACATCTTTCGGACGAAAAGCCCGGCCTTTTTCCTGCTTCGACAGTGCGGGAAGATCGCGCAGGCGAAGGAGATCGCCGTTTTTCCAGACCCAGGCATCTGGGTTGTAGGGCCCGACTTTTCGCGGGTCGCTCCAGGTGTGGATGGAGATGAGCCGGTCGGAGAGAGCGGCCGCGATGTGCATTGGGCCACTGTCGACGCTGATGGTGAAGCGAGCGCGGCGGATCAGCCAGATCAGTTGCAGGATGGTGGTGTGATTGAGGAGGTTGACGCAGTTGTCGGGTACGGGCAGGTCGCGCTTGGTCCGGCCGACGATGACGACGCGGTCCGGAGCGAGCGCGTGGCAAAACTCTTCGACCGCGAGGTCGCTGAGCGATTTTTTCCGGCCGCGAGCAAAGGGATGGAAAAGGACGAACGGCTCATCTTCATCGAAACGTTCGACGTGGTCGCCGGTCGGGAGCGGGAAACGCAACGGACGTTGAACGGGCACGCCGAAGGATTCGACGAGCGAGAGGTAACGCTCGACGGCGTGTGCGGTGCGATCTACTGCCGCGGTCTGCTGGTAGAAAAAGCGCGCACCTTCCCGCGCATCGCTCATGCCGTAAAATTCGCGAGGATGACTCATCTTCCCGATGAGCGCGCTCCGGAGCAGGCCTTGGAAATCGAACGCGACATCGGGGCGCAAACGCCCGACTTCGCGCAGCCAGGGCAGGAGATGCTTCGACATGCCGAAGCCCCCGAGGTCGCCGCGGGGGAAGATGTGGACGTGGTCGACGCTCCGGTTGCCGCG
>JALYQE010000215.1 GCA_030855965.1 Verrucomicrobiota bacterium
GTTCTCCGGATGGGCGCCCATGATCGGCTCGAACGCGTCCCAGCACCGCTGCGCGATCTCCTGCGGGGTGGTGCCGGCCGGAAAATCGACCGGCGGATGCGCGATGACGTGGCAGGTGCCGTCGGGCAACGGCCTCGCCTCGACCGGGAAAAGCAGCGTGTCGGCGCGGGCAGCGAGGACGGCGTGGAGCAGGGTCACGCACATTTTCAGTCCGAATCCTTCGATGATCGTCGCCGCCTGGGTCGGATGCAGGGTGAGGTCGAGCAGCAGGCCGGTCGCGCCGCCGCGCCGCACGCTTTTGAGCAGACGAAGCATCGATCTTTCCTGAGGGATGATGGTATTGCCGCTGACCTCGCGCAGGCGGGTGAAGAGGTCGGTAAGGAGCGGGTTCTTGAAATTTTCCGCGACGATGGTCGTGGGAATCCCGGCGAAACCGAGCGCGAGCCCGGCCCATTCCCAATTGCCGTAGTGCACGCACAGCGCAATCGACCCGCCCGGACTGCGTGCATGCCGTGCGCGGAATTCTTCGAAACCCTCGAGCTGCAGGTAATCGCGGTAGTTGGACGGCGTGAGGTTTTTCGCCCAGAAAAGATCGAGCATGGTGCGGGCGAAATTCCGGTAGGAATCGCGCGCGATCTTCCGCCGCTGCCGCGGGGAAAAGCGAGGGCCAAGGGCGCATTCGAGATTTGCCAGGGCCACGGCGCGGCCGCGCCGGTCGCAGGCAAAGGCGATTTCGCCGCACACTCTGCTCAGCCCGAGACACGCGCGACGCGAAAGCCGCGGGATTCCCCAGGCCAGCAATTCCAAGCCGCTCCGTTCGAGATTGTAGCGGAAATTTTTCCACCAAGACATCAGCCGCTCAAACTCCCGGGTTACATCAAGCCGCGCCGCCGCAGGTCGCCGAGGTTGCCGCCGGACGAGCGCTCGATCAGGTCGATGGTGAACTTGAGCAGGCAAACCTCCCAGGCGTCATCCACCCCCTGGATTACGGCGCTGAGCGGCTCCTGGGCCCGGTCGACCCGCGCCTTCGTTTGCTCGATGACCGAGGCGAGCGAGGCGCGGATGGTTTTCTCCACGACATCGGTTTTGCGAAACTGGAAGCCGTAGCGCAGGACGGCGAATTCCTGCGTCCGCTCGCGCAATTGCTCGGCGTAGCGCGCCGCCTTTTCGCCGAACCCTTCGAGCAGGAGCCGGGCGTAATGGTCGGGCGTTAAAATCTGCGGACGCTCCGCGTGAATGCGGCCGTCGCGCACCCGCACTTCATCCACCTGGTCCATCAGCTCGCTGATGAGGTAGAAGCGAAAACTGGTGTGACCGAAGGTCGCGATCTTGCCTTCGGGCGCGAGAAGCACCTCGGTGTTCTCGATCGCGTATTGAAAATTATCTTCGCTCCACATGCGGCGCGAGCTTACCACAGTTCCCCGTCGGTGCGTCCTGCGGCCTGCCTGTAGACGCCTCCCTCTTGGCGCGGCTGGCTCGCACAATTGCAGAGGCAACGGGCAGCGCGCCGGGATTGTCTTGCTGGGGAGCGCGGGGGCCTCGCCCGCTGTGGCACGCGCCTCGCGGGACACGCGCCAGGGTCGGGCGGCAGAGCGAAGCGTCTACAACCCGGGTGCGAGCGTCGTGGGCCGGTTCGCCCGCCAGCGCGAGACGGCGTCGAAAGTGAAAATCGCGAGCGCGATCCAGATGAGCGCAAAGGTCACCATTTGCGCGCGCCGAAACGGCTCGTGATAGGCAAAGACGCCGAGGAAAAAAGTGCAGCTGGGCGAAAGATACTGGAGGAAGCCGACCGTCGTTAGGCGGAGATGCCGCGCCGCGTGCGCGAACCAGACCAGCGGCAAACCGGTCACGATGCCGGTGCTGATCAGGAGCACGTCCAGCCCGGGCGTGCCGAGCGCGAAATGGAGATCGCCTCGTCGTTCGAGATAAACGAGAAAGCCGAGCGCGAACGGCACGATCAGCGTCGTCTCCAGGAAAAGCCCGGGGATCGACCCGGCTCCGGAGATTTTGCGCAAGAGCCCGTAGAGCCCAAAGGAGGAACAGAGCGTCAGCGCCACCCAGGGCAGGCGGCCGAAGCCAAAGGTCAGGTAGGCGACCGCGCCGCTCGCGAGCAGGACCGAGATGAGCTGTGCTCTCGTTAGGCGCTCGCGCAGGATGATGGCGCCGAGGAGCACGTTGACGAGCGGCGACATGAAATAACCAAGGCTCGTCTCGAGGACTTGGCCGGCATTGACCGCCCAGATGAAAACGAACCAGTTGACTGCGATCGCGATGCCGCTGCCCGCGCAGAGCAGCGCGGTCCGGGTCGAGCGCAGGTTGCCGAGCACTTCCGGCCAGCGCTTTTGCCAACTCAGGAGGAGAATCATAAAGACGCAGGTCCAGACGAAACGGTGCGCGAGAATTTCCGAGGCCGGGATAAAACGGAGCAGTTTCCAATAAACCGGCACCAACCCCCAGGTCACGAACGCCGCCACCCCAGCGACGAGCGCGGAGGTCTGGTGCGGGTCGCGCGTCGTATGCATGACGCGGCTCCTATTTCACGGAAAGCCGCCCCGGGCAAACAGTTGTAGCCGGGGTCGGTGACCCCGGTCAGGTGGCTCCGTTGGTGTTACTGCAGGTTGTAGACTTCCATCAGGCCAACTCCGGTCGTGTCGTCTTTGCCGCGCACGATCGCGGTGTACAAGCCGGGGGCGAGGACCGACAAGATGGCAGACTCGCGATCGTCGGTTGGCGCCAGGCCGGCGGCTTCGATCTCGGCCTGTTGCGTGTCCTTCCAATCGTCGTCGGAGGCGAGGAGATCTCCATTGGTCCCATGCAATTCAAGGGTCGGATTCTGCAACGGATTAGAGACGCCAATTGCGCCTAACGACGGACCGATCGCCCGCACCACCACGGTCGTGTTCACTCCGTCGCCGACGATCAAGCCGCCGATCATGACGTTGTCGCCCGTGTCCACGAAGCCACGGGTGCTGATGTTGGCCAGCTCGGAATCGGCCGCCTCATCCAGATCGTAGACTTCGACCAGTCCAATCCCGGTAGTGTCGTTCTTGCCCCGCACAATCGCGGTGTAGAAACCCGGATCGAGGGTCGCGACGATGGCCGCTTCGAGATCGTCGGTTGGAGGGATGGTGGTATCCATGATTTCCTGTTCCTGCGTGTCTCTCCAGTTGTCGTTAGTC
>JALYQE010000221.1 GCA_030855965.1 Verrucomicrobiota bacterium
TGCCACTGGTGAAAAGAAGGACGGCTTCCTCGTGGTCCCCTTCCCGCGGCAGCCCGAGCAGCCGGACGAGCCATCCGCCCGGCAAAATCGTCGCGGCCATCCACCAGAGGAAAATTTTTCCCTTCAACCCGGGCAGCAACTCATCGAGTTGCACGACGTTTTCGGGCCAGGGAAAATCCGTTAGGCGCTGGACGAAGGCGTTGGCGGAGATCGCAACTTTCAACTCCGCAATCTCCTGCGCCCGTTCGAGGGCGGAGCGCCCGCTGGTGAAGTTCAACCCCACCGGGACCTTGCCCGCGAGGACGACCGCAAGGTTGGCAACGACCCCGCCCTTGCTCGCCGGGAGCACGATCCCGATTCGGTTGTCCGGAAAATTCTGGCGCAGATGGCGGCTGAGGGCCGCGGCCGCCCCGAGCAATTTCCCGCGGCTGAGCTCGCTCTGATCCATTCCATCGATCACCGCCGTCCGAAAAGGATGCCGCGCCAGCCCACGCACTGCCGCGTGCCCGAGATGCCCGCGCAAGGCGGGACGGCGGCTATAGCAGCTTTCTCCGAGCTTAAGCAATTGCTCTCGCACGGTGGCGATATCGGCGTCGTTAGGCGAGAGCGGCCGGCCAAACTCGACCGTCGCCGGATAGGGAAAATGCTGCGGCCATTTGGTGAAGAATCGCCGGCCCTGGTAGGAAAAAATCGAGCCCCAGAGTTGATCGAGCCAGACCGGCACGACCGGTCCATCGGCCTGCCGCGCGATCACTTCGTAGCCGCGCCGCAGGCGCAGGAGCGTGCCGGAACGCGAGAGTTGGCCTTCGGGAAATAAACAGACGATCTCGCCTTCGCGGATCTTTTCCGCCGCCAGCCGCATCGCATCTTTCGCCCGCCGCGGGGTAATCGGGATGCAGCCGACGGCGCTCAGTACCGGATGCAAGAAACGGTTCTCGTAGTATTCCTGGTCGATGAGAAAGCGGATCGGCCGCGGGCAGGCGACGAGCAGAATCAGCGCGTCGACGAAAGTAATGTGATTGGGCAAAAGCAGGAATCCGCCGGGCGGCAGGCGATCCAGTCCGACCGGCGTGACGCGATAAATCAGCCGCATCAGCGGCATTCCAAAGAAGCGCAGGAGGCGTTCGGCGGCAGAAATCGGCGGCATCGTTTTATGATTTACAATCTGGGTGACGCCCACTGCAATCGGCAATTCCGATGACGACCCGATTTCAATTCCAGCCCGGCGCGCTCACCGCCCTCGGCCTGCTCCTCGTAATCAACCTCTTTAATTACATCGATCGCTACATCCTGGCGGCGGTGGAGCCGGAGATTCGCGCCGCCTTTTTTTCGCCTGACGACCCAAATGCGATGGCCGTAAGCGGATTGTTAGGCACGGCTTTCTTTGTCACCTACATGCTTTCCGCGCCCGCGCTCGGCTGGCTCTCGGATCGTTTTTCGCGCTGGGTGATCGTTGGCATCGCGGTCATTCTCTGGAGTCTGGCCAGCGGCGGCTCGGGCCTGGCCGCGACTTTCGGCATTCTCCTCTTCACCCGCATCCTCGTCGGGATCGGCGAAGGCGGCTACGGGCCGGCCGCGCCGACGATCCTGGCCGATCTTTTCCCGCTCTCGGTGCGCGGGCGCGTGCTCTCGGTTTTCTTCGCCGCCATCCCGGTGGGCGGCGCGCTCGGTTATGTCCTCGGCGGCTTGATCAACGCGCATCTCGGCTGGCGCTGGGCGTTTTATCTCGTCACGCCGCCCGGCCTGCTTCTCGGGCTGCTCTGTTTCACCCAGCGCGATCCGCGCGGCCGCGGCCCGGACCGGCAGAAACTGGCCAGGCCGAAATGGGATGATTATCTCGCGCTCTTCCGCACCCGTTCCTACGTCATCAATTGCTTTGCCCAGACGGCTATGACCTTCGCCATCGGCGGCCTGGCTTTTTGGATCTCGGCGTATCTGCGCTATCGCGGCCTGCCGCCCTCTTCCACCGCCATCTTCGGCCTCATCACTGCGGTGTCAGGATTGCTCTCGACCCTCATCGGCGGAATCGTGGCCGACTGGCTCCGACCGCGCCATCCCGGCTCGTATTTTTCGGTTTCGGGAATTGGGATGCTGCTCGCCGCGCCGCTCTTTGTTGCCATGCTTTTTACCCCGTTCCCAGCGGCGTGGGGTTTCCTTTTCGGCGCGATCTTTTTTGCATTTCTGAATACCGGGCCGTCCAACACCGCGCTGGCCAATGTGACCCCGCCGGCAGTGCGCGCGACCGCCTTTGCCCTCAATATCCTCGTCATCCACGCGCTCGGCGACGCGCTCGCCTTTCCCACGATCGGTTACATCGCCGGGCACACGAACATGAACGTCGGCTTCTTCCTCATCTCCGGGATGATGGTTCTCTCCGGTGTCATCTGGCTCTTCGGGATGAAATCGCTCGGCGCCGACACCGAGCGGATCGAGAAAATGACGGCGCCGGCAGCAACCTGAGGAGTTGCGTCAGCGCGGCGACGGGCTCGGCGCGACCGTGTTGGTCGTCTGTGGGTAGGTCGCCGATGGCGATGCGGTCGGTAAGGGCGCGACCGTATTCGTCGTCTGCGGCTGCGTGCCTGCGGGCGAAGCGCTGGGCAGCGGCGTGACCGTGCTGGTCGGCTGCGGCGTTTCCTGGAGGGGCGTGACGGTCGCGGTCGGTTGCGGCCCGGCGGGAATGGTCGGAGTCGGGATAGGCGTCGCGGTATCGTTAGGGGAATTCGCCAGGACCGCGGTCGCGCACGCAAAAGCCGGGAGTAGAAGCGTCAGTATGAGAAAGCGTCTCACCACCACTGCATCGGGTCCGCCCGCCCCGGCGGATGTAAATCCCTAGAGCGGTGCGCTCCCGCGGGCGCGGAGGTGGACGTCGTTCGCTTCCGCCACGGACAAGGCGATCTCCGCCTCGTTAGGCTTGCCGATCCGGTGGAGCAGGCTGCTCATCATTTGCCAGCTCTCCGCCCGATACGGCGCGGTTGCGAGAGAGGTCTGCAATTCCGTAATCGCGCGCTCCGGATAGTTAAGATCTGCCAGCGCCTTGATGTAGCGCTTCTCGATCATCCAATTCGGCGGCCCGAGCCGTGCCGCCAGCCGCAACCGCATGAGATTGATCTTGCCGCTCTCTCGATTCTCCAGCAC
>JALYQE010000226.1 GCA_030855965.1 Verrucomicrobiota bacterium
CAGCATGTTAATGAACAACGCCGGCCGGCCGAGATCCATCACGAGCAGGATCGGGGAGATGATCGCACCGGCGGCGGCGATCCAGAGAGCCGCCCGCGCCAGCTCCAGCGTCCCGAGAAAGAATCCGCCACAGGCAAAAAGTGGCGCCATGCCCGCAGCGCCTCCGATAAAAAAGTAGAGGGGGATTTCCCAGGTCCAGACCGGCGGCCGCACCACCGCCTCGCCGTAATAGCCAGGCCGGCGCGGGATCGGGCCGCCCGCGACATCGACGCCGCGAGCGGTGACGGCGCCGCCGTGTTTCGCTTCCCTGCGCAGGTCGTCGAGGCGATCTTCGAAATCTGGTTTCTCGTTAGGCATTTTCAGAAAAAAGCGAAGGCGAGAGCGACGGCCGCGATCGCCCCGATGGCGGTGGCGAGAGCGGCGGACCAGGAGGACTGAAGGTAGATCGTCGGAATCTGCGGCCGCGGCGGCAGGCCGTAGGCTTCCGGCCCGCCTAACAAAAGAAAGAAGGCGTGGAGCCCGCCGACGGACGTCTCCTGGGGATCGTAAAGTTGCGCATCGCGATAGCCACTCGCCTGCAATGTTTTCACGCGTTCCGCGCCGCGCGCGCGGACGTCATCGAGCCGGCCGAAGACGATCGATTCGGTCGGGCATACCTTGGCGCAGGCCGGCGTGAGGCCGCTCTTTTGTCGGTCGTAACAGAAAGTGCACTTAAAGGCGCCGCCGGCGTTCGGGAGCGGTTCGGGGCGTTTGTCGATCACGCCAAAAGGGCAGGAAACGACGCAGTAACCGCAGCCGTTGCAGACGTCGTCCTGGACGAGAACGGACCCGATCTCGGTCCGGACGATGGAGCCGGTCGGACAGGCTTCGAGACAGCCGGCGTTCTCGCAGTGTTTGCAAACATCCGACAGGAAGATCCAGCGGAACGGATCTTCGTCGTTCTCGTTGCCGGACGGCGTCGGGCCGGTCACTTGGTTGGCCTTGGCCAGATCCTGTTCGATAAAGAGCACATGCCGCCAAGTCGAAGCCCCGAGGTGCCCGGTGTTGTCGTACGAATTTCCCGTCCAGGTGAAGCCGTCGTCCGGCACCTCGTTCCATTCTTTGCACGCGACCTCGCACGCTTTGCAGCCGATGCAGACACTCGGGTCGGTGAAAAAGCCGACCTCGACATTGTCCTGCACGTAAGTGTGCCGGCGCTGGTTTGAGCTGAGCACGCCTTCGCCAATCATGAGCCAGATCCTTCCTGGCCATCTTGCCCATGACCGGGCGTGAGCCGTCCGCTTTTCGTCGCTCCGGGTGGCGGCTGCTCGGGATGCAGGTTCGGTTTGTCGCCTTGCGGCGCGTGCCGGCGCATGAAATCGAGATAGGCCGGACCGGTCGGTAATTTTCCGGGCACGATATTACAAACGAGCGCCTTGGTTTCCATGATGGTGACGTTCGGCTCGCCGGAGATTGCCATCAGATCGTTTGCCACGTCGCCGCGCACCGGTCCGCTCGCGCCCCAATGGAACGGGATCGCAACCTGATGGACCGTGCGGCCATGCAAACGCAGCGGTCGCATCCGCCGGCTCACGAGTGCTCTGGCCGCGACTGCGCCGCGCAGTGTGACCACGGAAACGTGATCGGTGTTTTTGATCCCGAGCTCGAGCGCGAGTTCGGGTGACATCTCGATAAACATCTCCGGCTGCAATTCGGAAAGGTGGCTGAGGAAGCGGCTCATCCCGCCCGCGGTGTGGTGCTCGGTCAGCCGATAGGTCGTGAGGACAAAGGGAAACTTCGGATCGCCCGGCGGCGCGAATTTATTTCCCTCGCGCGTGAACCAGCGAATCGGCGGGTTGGTGTCGCGATCGTAAAGCGCGTTGGCGACCGGGGACTCGAGCGGCTCGAAGTGATTCGGCATCGGGCCATCCTGCAGACCCTGCGGGACGTAGAGCCAGCCGAGGCCGTCCTCGTGCAGGATAAAAGGCGCATCGCCCGGCTGGGCCTCGAGCCCTTGCTCATGGCCGAGTGGTCGATAGGCGGGATCCTTGCCTTTCTGGAAATCGGGCACGTCCTGGCCGATCCACTGTTTCTGCGTGGCATCCCACCAGATGAGTTTCTTGTCTTCGCTCCAGGGGCTGCCATCGGGCGCGGCGCTGGCGCGGTTGTAAATGATGCGGCGATCGGCCGGCCAGGCGAACCCCCAGCCGTGGCCGAGGTAGTCGTGCGCTTTACGCTCCTTCGGCTTGTTCACGCCGTCGCTCGGCAGGCAGCCGGAGTAAATCCAGCAGCCGCAGGCGGTCGAGCCGTCCGCTTGCAGGGCGTTAAAACCGTCGATCTGCGCGCCGTGATGCGGCGCACCCCGGCGATCTTCGCCGAAGACTACACCGCCTTCACGCTCGTTAGGGGAAGTTTTCCAACCGTTGATCTCCGCCAGGACCGCCTCCATTTTCGGCTCTCCTTCCTCGTCTTCCGGGTACCACCAATCGAGTGCGCGCAACGGCTCGTCCATCGGGTCGCTGGAGTCCTGGGCGCGGGCGATGACGCGCTTGGCGAGCTGATGAATAAACCAGCCTTCGCTTCGCGCTTCGCCCGGCGGACGAACCGCTTTCTCGCGCCATTGCAGCAGGCGCTGGGTATTGGTGAAGGCGCCTTCCTTCTCGGCGTGGCCCGCGGCGGGGAAAAGGAAAACCTCCGTCTCGATCTCTTCCGTTTTCAGTTCACCGCGTTCGATCTCGGGCGAGTTGTACCAGAAGGAGGCGGTCTCGACTTCCACGAGGTCGCGCACCACGAGCCACTTCAATTTCGAA
>JALYQE010000234.1 GCA_030855965.1 Verrucomicrobiota bacterium
CGATAGAGCGGAGGCGCGTCCGCCGGATCGTCCAGCTCGTCGAGCCCGCCGATGGTTTCCAGCATCTCGAAAACCCGCTTCGCTTCTTCTTCATCGATCCGCGCGAGGGCGAAGCCGACGTGGACCAAAACGTAGTCTCCGATCTCTGCCTCCGGAACGTATTCGAGACAAATTCGTTTGCTGATGCCGCCAAACTGCACCTTCGCCATCCGCATCGAGTGCTCCTGGTGCGTCTCGAGGATTTTCCCGGGAATGGCGAGACACATAAGCCGGGAGTCGGAAAGCTACGAGGCGTCCCCGGCGAAAGTCGGCGCCGCGGGCTGGGCGCCTTCGAGCTTGCGCGTCCGCGCGAGTAGCGCTGCGATCAACGCCGCCAGGCCGAGGCCCGCCATCAAGCCGGCATGATTCGACAGAACCCCGAGGAGGTTTTCCATCGGGCCGGGAACCGGCGCCGGCGGAGGTGGTAATTCCATTCCGGTGCAGTCGCCGCCGCCACAGGCAAAAGTGCTGAGCGGAAGAGTGGTGAGCGCGACAAAGAGAGCAGCGAAGACTTTTTTCATAGGAAGGTCCGATCAGTTAAACGACAGAGCCAGCGTACTCTGGAAAACTGCCAGACGTCAAGGCCCGGCGGCTTAAATCTCGAGCCGATCAGCCATCGTCCGCACCGCGTTCACCGCGGCATCACCGCCATCCAGCCGGGGCGCTTTCGCCGCCACATCCGAGCGCTGAATTT
Source organism: Verrucomicrobiota bacterium (assembly GCA_030855965.1). Classification (GTDB taxonomy): domain Bacteria; phylum Verrucomicrobiota; class Verrucomicrobiia; order Chthoniobacterales; family UBA10450; genus Palsa-1392. The sequence continues at coordinate 734 of JALYQE010000234.1, forward strand.
CTTCGTCGTAGGGAATTTCCCCGACCAGTTCGAGGCCATGTTTCTCGGCGTAATTACGGATCGCTGTCAGCTCGTCTTCGCTCCGGTATTTATTCGCCACCGCCACGATCTTCGGGATGCCGAGCTCGCGCGCCAGTTCCGTGCAGCGGCGCGCCGTTTCCAATGCCTTGAAATACGGCTCCGTCACGACCAGCAGCAGATCGACATGCCGATCGGTCCCGCGGCTCAAATGCTCCAGCCCCGCTTCCATGTCGACCACGGTGACGACGCCTTCTTCCTTCAAAATCCCGCTCAGCAAATGCCGCACGCGCGCGTGTCCGCCACAGGCGCAGCCGGCCCCGGCGTGCTCGATCGTGTGCATCCCGAGAAGCCGGATTCGATCCGACACGGGGAGGCCGAAACTCTCCGCCACCTGCCGCGGCGGCATGGCGAGCTGCACCGTATTCTTGCCATCCGCGCCCATCACTTCTTTTAGAATGGACGAGGGCATCGCTTTGCCCTGCTTCATCGTCTCGGGCGACATCCCGAGCGTGACGCCGAAATTCGGGTTGCTATCGGCATCGATCGCCCAAACATCCTGGCCCCGCTCGGCCAGAAGCCGGGTCAGAATGCCCGCGATGGTCGTTTTGCCGCTGCCGCCTTTGCCTGCGATTGCTATTTTCATAATTCCCTCTCGAAGAATAAGCGCGTCAATCAATTCACGCTCAGATTTTCTGAATGCGGCGGCCCGGCGCGAGACCCGGACTCAATCCAAAAAATTTTGCACCCTGCAAAAGATGATTGCCGAATTCGGCGCAACCTGCGAAGTGAAAGTGAATGGTGGAATCAGCCCAATCACCGCGGCCGCCGTCGTCAGCGCCGGGACCGAAATGTTGGCCGCCGGTTCCGCCGTCTTCTACAAGGCCCGCCGCGGCGTCGCATCCTAACGCCTAACGAATTTCCTTTATGCCTCACATCGTCACCACCAAGTGTGTCCAGTGCAAGTTCACCGATTGCGTCGTCGTCTGTCCGGTCGCCTGCTTTTACGAGATCGACTCGCAGTTGGTGATTCATCCCGAGGAATGCATCGATTGCATGGCCTGCGTCGATGAATGCCCGGTCCACGCCATCTACGCTGACGGCGACCTCCCGGCGGAGTTTCAAGCGGACATCGAGATCAATGCGGTCGAGGCGCACCGCGTCCAGGAATCCGGCCAGGGCCCGATCGAAACGAAAAAAGATCCGCTGCCGACGGCGGCAGCCCGGAAAGCCGAGCTCGGCTACTAGCGCAGGGCTTCGCCTTGCGGCGAGAAAGCCAGCCGCCTACTCCATGCCGAAAACCGCTCTTACCGAAACGCCCTTCTTCATCGCCGTCGTCGCCGCGATCGAAAAAAAGATCGGCGAAGGCGACCGAATCGCGTGCGCGAACAGCGTGCCGCTGACCGACGCGCAGATCATTTCCGTGCTGAACAAGGCCGTCGCCCAGGCGCGCGGAAAAGCCGTCCGCGAGACCGCGCCCCGCAACGCCACCGAACAAATCCTGCGCGCGCTCGCCGGCCAACTGGGCCTGCTGCGCGCTTCCATTTTCGAGATGAAACCCGGGCCGGATGGACGCGAGGTCGAGACTCTTTTCCCGACCGAGCATTGGGTCGCCGCGATCAGGGTCGTGCAAAAATCAATCCGCCACGGCACCGGCAAACTGCGCGGCTCGCGCGGGTTTCTCGACTCATTGAGCCTCTTCCTTTCCCGGCCCGCGCCGGCCGGGAGCTAGGATCGCCTAACGACGAGCAAATTCGTCCAGCGCCGCCCCGAGACGCTCCAGACCGGCCTGCACGTTGCCCGTCTCGCCGCCGATCCCGAGCCGGAAGTGGCGCGGCGCCTTGAAGAACGCGCCGGGCACGACCGAGGTCTCGTATTTCTCGCGCAGCAGGGTGAAGAAGGCGTCGGGATCGCCCTCCGGCAGGCGCGGGAAAACGATCGAGCCGTGCGGCGGCCGCACACATTCCAGGTCGCTCCGGGAATCGAGAAAGGCATCGAGCAACGCGCGGTTGGTTTGGAGGAGGGCGCGGGAGCGCTCGCGGAATTGCCCGAGCTGATCGAACGCCATGACCGACATCCGTTCCGCCGGGTGCGCCCCGGTAGCGGCGAAGAGATCGTTCAAACGCCACATCCGGTGCGCCAGCTCCGGCGCGGCCAGGATCCAGCCGCAGCGCAGCCCACTCAAGCCATAGGCTTTCGTCAGGCTGCTCGTGACGACGAAGTGCTCGCCTAACGAAAACGCGCTCGCCGGCCGGTTCTCGAAAAGCAGCTCGAGATAAACTTCATCGACCAGCACGCGCGCCCCGACGCGCTCCGCCATAGCGCCGACCGCCTCCAGCGTCTCGCGCGGAAGGAGGACGTTAGCGGGGTTATGCAGATCGGTCAGCACCACCAGCCGCGTCGCCGGCGTGATCGCGTTCTCCATTTCCCCTAACGAAATGGCAAAGCCATCCTCAAAGCGGCGCGGCACCTGCCGCACCCGCGCCCCGAGATAACGCGCGACATCTAGGAGCAGCCCGTAAGTCGGCGCTTCCAGCACGACCTCCTCGCCCGGTTCGAGGAGCGCGGCCATGGCGAGGTGATTCGCCATCGAAGTCCCGGCCGCGGTCACGACGCAATCCGTCGGCGCTCCAGTGTGCCGTGCGATCCGCTCCAGGAGCGGGCCGTAGCCGTAGCCGCCGCCCGTTATTTCCAAGTCTTCCACCCGGAGTGGAAAGTCGGCCAGCAAGACACTCGTTAGGCCGCTGGTCGCGAGATTGAAAGGCGCGGTCGAACGCGTCTTGGCCCATTCCATGTAAGGCGATCGTTTTCTCTCCATCGTACGCGAGCCTAAACCGGGCGGCGCCCGTTTTGTAGGGTGACCCGTCCGTGGCCATCACGAGAAGAGGAAGAGTAGGTTTCGTCGTGGCGGCGACGCCCTCGTCGGCGGGAGTGCCGGCGGCGCCTCGCCGCCTTCTGCGAAAGACAACAAATGGCGGGGCAAGGGCGATCGCGGCGCGGCGCCGCGGCCACTTCCGGCGACGAGGGCGTCGCCTCCACGGCGGGGCAATTCGGGCCGCTGCCGCGAGCTCACCGTCGCCAAAGAAAGTAGATCGGCAAACCGGCGAGCGCGATGCCAAGCCCGATGAACGCCCGCTGCGGGTCGTGGGCAAAGGTGCTGAGCACAATCAGCCACTGCGCCGCGATAAAGAGAAGTGTCGTCCAGGGATGGCCCGGCACGCGGTAAGAAGCCGGCCCGCTTTCCCGCCGGCGCAGGACAAAAAGGCAGACGCCCGTCAGCCCAAAGAAAATGCAATCCATCGCGATGACGTAATTCACTACCTGCGCGTAGGTGCCCGCGAGAGCGATCACGATCGCCCACGCGCCTTGCAGCACGATCGCGATTACCGGCACGCGGGTGCGCGGATGCACCCAGGCCACGCCGCGAAAGAACACGCCATCCTGCGCCATCGCGAAATAGACCCGCGGCGCCGTCAGCATCGATTGCGCGAGAAATCCGAAGGCCGAGATCGCGATCCCGGCCGCGATCAGCTCGCCCCCGCGCGCGCCTAACAAACCGCGCATGACCGACGACGCCGGCGTCGTCGCCTGCGCCAGCCCGGCCGCGCCGAGCTCGTGCAGGTAAACGAAATTGACCGAGACATAGACCGCGATCACGCCCAGCACCCCGAAGATCAGCCCGCGCGGCAGCGTCCGGCGCGGCTGGCGCACTTCGCCGCCGAGAAAGCTCGCCGTCTGCCAGCCGCCGTAGGCGAAAAGGACCGGCGTCATGGCCGCGCCGAAAGCGAGGACGAGAGGCAACGACGCCGGCCGATCGAGCAACGGCCGCCACGCTACCTGCGAGGCGCCGCCTTTCCAGAAACTCACCGCCTCGAGCAGCGCGATGGCGCCGATCGCGGTCAGGGTGAGGACCGATTGCAGGCGGCTGCCGGCGCGCACCCCGAGACAGTTGATCGCGGTCAGCAAACCGAGCGCACCCGCCGCGACGAACGAAGTGCTCGCCGGCCATTGCGTCAGCTCCAGGAAATAGCGGGCAAACGTCACCGCCACCGCCGCCATCCCGCCGGTCTGGATCACGAGCAACAGCACCCAGCCGTAAGTGAACGCCACCGCCGGATGGAACGCCTCGCGCAGGTAGGCGTATTGCCCGCCGACCACCGGCATGCGCGCCGCCAGCTCGGCGTAGATGAACCCGCCCGCGAGCGCGATCAGCCCGCCCGCGATCCAGGCCCCGAGGATGAGCGGCGCACTCTGCAACCGCTCCGCCACGAGGTAGGGGTTGATGAAAATCCCGGCGCCGATGATGCCGCTCATCACCGCCATCGTCGTGCCGAAGAGCCCGAGCTGACGGGAGAGAGAAGGCGAAGGCAAAGGATGAGGGATGAAGGATGAAGGATGAAGGATGAAGGTCCCCGGCGCCCGGATCTTCCTTCAATCCTTCATCGCCCATCCGCTCTCCGATTTCAGCTGTCAGCTTTCAGCTGTCAGCTTTCCGAGAGCTAGAAATGAAAGATCAGGTCGGTCGTCACTCGCTGCTCAAAAGCTCCTTCCGGAGAAGTGACGGTGTGTTCGTAGACCACTCCGAAATCCAGATGCTTGCCAAGTTTGGAGCGAAACCCGACGCCAATTGCCGCTTGCGTCTCTCCTTCGAGATTGGCGGCGCCAAAATTGATCAGGTCTGCGCCTTCAGTATTGAGCCCCGTGCCGAGGGACCCCAGCGGACCTTTGGTTCCGCTCGGACTATTCAGGACGGTCCAGCCGTTGAACTCGACCAACGGGATGAAGAGCGGACAGACAAAGTAATCGGCGTGCAGACTGTAGTGCAGCGAGGTGCTGTTGCGGTCTTCGTAGATTGGGATGCGGACGCCGACATTTCCGATCAGATGAAACTTGTCGAAACCTTTCTCGGAAGAAACCGCCAGATCGAAAATCCCGGCGTTGTCGCCTTGGAAAACATATCTGCCGCCGGTCGGGATCGCGTAGGTCAGGATCGGGGTGAGCAAAAACTGATGAGCCGGGTCGTCAATCAGCGCGTATTTCAGGCCCACATCGAAATCCGAATAACCGTCCGCATCGGTAAAAGCGGTCCCCGGGATCTCAGTGTCCGGGCGGAAGGAAATCCCGACGTCGTTCGTCGCGATGATCGCGAGACGCGGGGTGACGGCATAGCGCAGTTGCAAGCCGTAGGCAAAAATATCCGCGCCGCCCAGGTTGATGTCCGTGCCGCCAACATTAATGCTGAAATCATCACTCACCCGGTTGTAGAGGAAGACGAACCGCGCCTCCGTTCGGATCCGCGGATCTTCGAAAAAGATCGGGTTCGAGACGGGCGAGATCGCCATCTCCTTCCAATCCAGCGGCGGCGTCTCCATCGGCGAAGACTTGCCTCCCGGCGCGGGTGGCGGCCCGGCGAAGAGTGATTGCGTGAGACCGATCGTCGCGAGGACGATCGCCTGGCTGAACACACGGAAGGAACGCCGGGCCCGTGAGGGCGAGAGCAGGGATCCGCTGGTTAGGGCAACGAGCTGACGGGCTGTGCGCTTGTTCATGGACGCGAGTCTGAGCCCGCGCCGCGGCAAGGCAAGCGAAAATCAAGAAAAGCTGAAAGCGGAAA
>JALYQE010000237.1 GCA_030855965.1 Verrucomicrobiota bacterium
TTGTTTTTTGTCGGGCGCTATACGGCGCGGCAGAACAGCGGTGCGTCCTCTGGTGAATTGCCGGCGAAATCGATCGCGGTCCTGCCTTTCGAATCCCTGAGCGAGGACAAGGCGAACGCGTATTTCGCCGACGGAATTCAGGACCAGATCCTGACCAAGCTCGCCAGCGTGGCGGATCTGAAGGTGATCTCACGCACCTCGACCGCGAAATACAAAAGCCGGCCGGAAGATTTGAAGACGGTCGCGCGCGAGCTGGGCGTGGCGACGGTGCTGGAAGGCACGGTGCAGAGGGCGGGAGAGAAGGTGCGCGTAAATGTGCAATTGATCGATGCCCGCGCCGATTCGCATCTTTGGGCGAAAAGCTACGACCGCGATTTGCAGGACGTGTTCGCGATCCAGAGCGAAGTCGCGCAGGAGATCGCCGATGCCTTGCGTGCGAAGCTTTCCCCGGCCGAAGCCAACACCCTTGCCATCGCGCCAACAAAAGACACAGCGGCATATGATTTTTTCCTGAAGGGTGAGCACGAACATCGCGCTGCTCTTGCCGCGCAGGTTCCCCAGCCATTCGACCAGGCGGCTGCATGGTATCAGGAGGCCATCGCGCGCGATCCGAATTTCGCGCTCGCCATGGCCCAACTGGTCGTGTGCCGGATGCGCCGTCATTGGCTGGCTGAGTCGTTGAACGAATCGGAATTAGTCGAGGTCGGGAGAGTGGCGAAGCAGGCTCTGACCCTCGCCCCCGATCTGGCGGAAGCCCACATCGCGCTCGGCGTTTATCACTACTACGGATCTCGGCAATACGAGTTGGCTCTGGCTGAGTTCCAACGCGCGCTCGCCCTGCAACCTAACAACTCGCAGGCGCTGGCGTTTTCCGCCTACGTTCACCGCCGTCAGGGGGAATGGGATCGCACCCTCGATGAACTGGGAAAATCGCTCGACCAGGACCCGCGCAATGCCACTACCCGCGCCAACGTCGCTCAGACCTACTTGATTCTGCGCCGGTGGAAAGAAGCCCAAACCACAGCTCAGCATGCCCTGACCATTGACCCACACGAAGCCACCAGCTTGCGTGTTTTGCTTCTGAGTTACTTGAACCGGGGCGAAGAGCAGGAAGCTCTGCGAGCGCTGGCTGCATTTCCCGACGACGTCTTTCTTCCAAACAGCGGCAGTTTGGGAATGTTCATCGGCCACGGCGCTGAAACCCGGATTTTCAACCGGGATTTCAACGCTGCCCTAAAGGAGTGGGAGACCGGCTCCAGAGCAACGAGTAATGAAAGGCTACGGCTCTCGGCGAAAACAGCCATCCGCGTGCTCGCCGGAGATCTAAGCAGCGCACAAGCCGACGCCGACAAAGCTCGCCTCTTATTGGAGGCAAGACTGCGCGAACATCCGGACGAAATCCGCGCGCTGCGCGCACTGAGCTGGGTTTACCTGGCCCTGCATCGCAACGACGACGCCAACAAGACCGCGCGACAGGCGCTCGACTTACTGCCGCCGGAGAAAGACGCCGTGCTCGGGGCCGCGAATCTGGCCAGCCTGGCCGAGATTCAGGCGCGCACCGGTGCGACCGGCGAGGCAGTGAGCAACCTGCGGCGGCTGCTCTCCATTCCTGCGGGCGAGGTCGTTTCCATCGCGCGCTTAAAGGTCGATCCCGTCTGGGACCCGATCCGCAACGACCCGGAATTCCAGGAACTGTTGGCAGGTAAGGAACTCGTCGGACCGGGCAAGTAGATGGACCCGCGCAATTTCTTGGCCGAGCTGAAGCGGCGCAATGTCTACAAGGTCGCGGTCGCGTATGCAGTCGTGTCGTGAGCCGCTGCGACCTGTTGTTTATTAAGCGGTTTCATCCATAAGCCACTCCGCCGCGATAAAACTGAATCACTTTTATGGCTCTCGCACACCTGACTGATGAACAAACGCGCACCTGGACGCGCGAAGAGAAGGACCGCTGGTGGTTTGAGAACGTTTATCGCGGCGATCTGCCGCAGCTGACGTTCCGCTCCGCTCTCACCGGCTTTCTTCTCGGCGGCATTCTTGCGGCGACGAATCTCTACGTGGCAGGCAAAACCGGAGTGACGCTGGGTGTCGGTCTTACTTCAGTGATCCTTGCTTTCGCGATGTTCCGGCTGCTTGCGCGCATCGGCTTGGGCAAGGATTTCACCATTCTCGAAAACAACGCCATGCAGTCGATCGCCACCGCCGCCGGTTACATGACGGTCCCGCTCACGTCCAGTCTTGCGGCCTATATGATGGTGACCAATGTCATCCTGCCGTGGTGGCACATCGTGCTTTGGATGTCGGTCATGTCGCTCGTCGGCGTGCTCATGGCCTTCCCGCTCAAGCGCCGCTTCATCAACGAAGATCAACTCCCGTTTCCAGAAGGCCGCGCCTGTGGTGTCGTGCTCGATGCCTTGTATCACGGCGCGGCGGGGGAAGGCATTTTCAAGGCGAAATTGCTCGGCATCACCGCCGGGCTTACCGCCATCTATCAGTTTCTCGTTAGCGACGGATTGCAGCGCGCGGTGCAGTTCAACCTGCTTCGCCTCGACCGCGCGCTCGGGTGGAAGGAGCCCTGGCATTTCCACGAGCGGATCGACGATTACTACTACATGCTGGTGGCGAAGTATCACCTCTTGGTGCCGAGCATTCTCGGCACGGATTTTCGCACGCTCGGCCTGCGCGTGGGACTGGATGCGGCCATGCTCGGCGTCGGCGGATTAATGGGCATCCGCGTCGCGACAAGTGTCGTCCTCGGCACGGCGGTGAACTTCTTCATCCTCGCGCCGTGGATGATCGCGCGCGGCGATATCGCGCCGCGGATTGGGTCGACGGGCGCGACGGTCGCGCTCAGCCGGGTGGAGATTGTGAACCAGTGGTCGCTTTGGTGGGGCGTGACCATGATGGTGGTCGGCTCGCTCGTCGCGCTCGCGGGAAAACCTGAAATTTTCACCAGCGTTTTTAAAAATCTGCGCGGCAAAAAGAAGGAGCGCGTGGCCGGCGTTGATGTGCTCCGGAACATCGAGCTGCCGCTCTGGATTTCCTACATCGGTGTGCCTTTGTTCAGCTTCATCGGAGTCTGGCTCACGCATCTGTTTTTTGGGGTGCCCGTGGGGCTCGCGCTGCTTTCGCTGCCGCTCGTTTTTGTGCTGTCGATTATTTGCGTGAACTCGATGGCGTTGACCTCCTGGACGCCGACCGGCTCGCTCAGCAAAATCACGCAATTCACCATCGGCGCGATCGACCGCACGAACCCAGCCTCGAATCTGATCACAGCCGGGATGACCGCGGAGGTCGCGTCGAACGCGGGTAATCTGCTTTCCGACATCAAGCCTGGCTACATGCTCGGCGCGAAACCGCGGCAGCAGGCCATTGGACATTGCATCGGCATTCTCTCAGGCGCGCTCGCGGCGACGCCGCTTTTCTTTCTGCTCTTCCTGCCCCCGGGGCCGGATGGTAGCCGCACTCCGGCCACGATTGTCTCCGAACAATTTCCGATGCCGGCCGCGCTTCAGTGGAAAGGCGTGGCCGATCTGATCGCGCGCGGACTGAGCAGTCTGCCGCCCTCGGCGGTTATCTCAATGATTGCAGCCGCTGCGCTCGCGGCGTTCATCGAAATCGCGACCATCGTGCGGCGAAAGCCATTTCCGCTCTCCTCGGTCTCAATCGGGCTCGGTGTCATCCTGCCGCCAGACGCCTGCTTTGCCATGTGGGCCGGCGCGCTATTTTTCTGGTGGCAGGGACGACGGCATCCGGTCCCGGGGACAAAAGCAAACCGCCTCTGGGTGGAAGGCACGGAGCCAATCTGCGCGGGCCTCATCAGCGGGGCTGCCCTTGTCGGCATCTGCAATGCGCTGGCGAATGTGCTGCTCTAACCAAGGAATTGCGAAATGGTCCTGGCCTAACGAGTAGCTCGCCGTGAACCCTCACAGATTCTTCGTCGAGCGGAAGCGGCGCAGGGTCTACAAGGTTGCGGTCGCGTCTGCGGTTGTTGCCTGGTTACTAATCCAGGCGGCGTCGATCTTGTTTCCGACGCTTGAAGTGCCGGCTTCGGTGATGAAAGTGTTTGCCACGACAGTCTTTCGTCCGATCCGGATCTCGGATGGTTTGACAGAAAACCAGCTTTCTGGGAATCTGGGAAAGTGAAAACGACCTTGGATCTTCCCGATGATCTGATGCGCGCAGTGAAAATCCGCGCGGTGCACGAACGGAAAAAACTAAAGGATGCGATCGCGGAGTTCATCCGCAAAGGAATGGCTGCCGGCAAAAAAACTCCGGCGAAAGCGCCCAAGCCGGTGAAGCTGCGCGGCGGCCCGATCACGACAGAGGAGATCGAAGCGGCCATAGCGTGGGGCCGCGAATAGGAGATGCTTCTCGTTGATACCAATGTGGTCGCATACCTTCTAATGGAGGGCGATCACACCAAAGCCGCGCAGAAATTGCATGGCCGGGATCCTGACTGGCGCAGCGAAGCTTTTCTGCTCGTTGAATTCACGAATGTTCTTGCCTCATCGATCGCGACGAAGAGGATGACGCTGGCGCTCGCTGCAGAGTTTCTCGCAAAAGCCGGCGCCTTATTTGATGGCAAACTGGCGCGCATCCCGCACGCCTCTGTGCTGGCGGTCGCCGCTCGCCACCGAGTCAGCGCCTATGACGCGCGTTTCCTCGCGTTGGCCGACCAACTCGGGAGCCGCCTCGTCACCGAGGACGGAAAATTGCGCGCCGCCGCACCAGCCTTGACCCAGTCTTTGACCGAAGCGCTCGCCGCTCGCTAGAAAGGCGACCGCCGGTGCCGCCAGCAATGAATGCGCGCACTTTTTCTACCGAACTGAAACGGCGCCGCGTCTACAGCGTCGCCGTCGCCTATGTCGTCGTGGCCTGGTTGCTCATTCAGGTCGCGACCCAGGTTTTCCCTTTTTTCGACATTCCCAACTGGATCGTTAGGCTGGTCGTCCTGCTCTCGATCGTCGGTTTTCCGATCGCGGTGGTTTGTGCCTGGGCCTTTGAAATCACCGCGGAAGCCCCGCGCCAGCGTGTGCGCAAGCTCACCGCTCTCATTGTCATCGTCGCCGCCGTCGGAGCCGGAGTGACGGTCGTTCGCTTCCTGCCTTCCTCGCCCGGCAGCGCCGAGGAAAAAAAGGCCGCGACGGAAATCGAACTCCAGTCCATCGCCGTCCTTCCCTTTGAGAATCTGAGCGCAGACAAGCGTAACGCCTATTTTGTGAGCGGAATGCGCGATGAAATCCTCACTTGCCTGGCGCAGTTGCGCGATCTGAATGTGCGGTCGCGGACCTCGGCCCAGCGCTACCAGAAAAATCCCGAAGGCGTGGCCGCAATCGGCCGCGCGCTGCGAGTCGCGACCGTGCTCGCGGGGAGCGTGCAGAAAGCGGGCGAAGACGTCCTGATTAATGTGCAGTTGATCAAAACCGCGAGCGGCGAACAGCTCTGGGCGCAAAGTTACCGGCGCAAAACGGGCGACGTCTTCAGCGTGCAGGGCGAGGTCGCGCAGCAGGTGGCGGACGCGCTCCGGATCAAGCTCGCGCCCGAGCTGGCGCAGCGGTTGCACGTCCCGCCCACGACCAGTCCGCTGGCGCACGATCTTTTCCTCCGCGCCCACGCTCTCGGCGCGCACGCCGACGAAAAAAGCCTGGAAGGAAAAATCGCTCTCCTCCAGCAGGCGGTGGCGGAAGATCCCAATTACGCCATGGCCTGGGGCGACCTGGCGGGCGCTTACCTAACGATCGCCGATGCCTATCGCGCCCCGCTCGAAGTTCTCGGCCCGATGCGCCGCGCCGCCCTCATGGCGGTGCAGACCGATGAAGGCGCGGGCGTCGGTCACATTTGGCTGGGCGCGGTCTCGATGCTCTACGATCGGAATTTCCCCCTCGCCCGCCGTGAGCTGGAACGGGCCGTCGCGCTCGGCCCGAATTCCTCCGATGCGCACCGCTGGCTCGGCTGGTACTTGGCGCGGGTCGAGCGCGATTTCGAGGGCGGCCGGGCCGAGCTGGAGAAGGCGCGCATTCTCGATCCGTTCTACACCTGGCCTCTCATGTTCCAATGTTTCATCGAGATCGCGCGCGGGAAATATGAGCCGGCGATGCAACTGGCGGAGCGCGTGATGGAAGTCGATCCGCGCTTTTTCTACGACGTCGACCCGATCGCGAGCGTCTACGCCGCTGAGGGTCGCTGGGAGGAGGCGGCCAAACGTTACGAAGCGCTCCCCGCCGGCATCACGAGCAAGCCAAACTTCCAGCTCGCGATCTGTTACGCGCAGCTCGGCCGGGAGGAAGAGGCGCGCCGCATCCTGGCCGGCCTCGAGACTCTCGCGCAACGCCGTTACGTCGATCAAATGCACCTCGCCGCCCTCTACGGCGCGCTGGGAGAAAAGGAGAAGGCCTTCGCCGCGCTCGACCGCGCGGCGGACGCGCGCTCGGCCCGGGTGAGCACGCCGCGATTTTATTCCTGGCTCGCGCCACTCTTCGACGATCCGCGTTTCGCTGCGCTGGAAGACAAGGTCGCGCACTCGGCGCTAGTGGCGCCGCAATGAACCTGGGAAATTTCCTCGCCGCGACGCCGTCAATCGGCTCTGACCGGCCGCGCCGCAATCCGACGCCCGGCCCGCATCATCAATAGCCCGCGGCCGAGAACCGCGCCGAGCACAAGCAAGCCGCCGACGATCGCCCACGGCCCGGGCCGCTCCCCGAGTGCGAGCATGACCCAGAGCGGATTTAGAACCGGCTCGAGCAACGGGATGAGCGTCGCCTCCAGCGCCGTCACCTGCTTGATCGCGATCGCGTAAAAGACGTAGGGCAACCCGAGCTGGACCGTCCCGAGAAGGACGAGGCGCCAGAGGCCGCCTTCGCCTAACGATGGCGCCTGGAGCATGAAGGGCAGCCCCGCGAGCGCGACGAGGATGTTCCCGAGGAGGATGCTCGCGACCGGCGAGCCGGCCTTTTCTTTGCGCAAAAAGAGCGCGACCGAGGCAAAGGCCAGCCCGCTCCCGAGCGCGATGATGTTGCCCCACATCCCCGCGGTCGTTAGGCGATCCATGAAGAAAAGCGCGATCCCGAGGAGCGCGACCGCGATGACCAGCCAGTCGATCCGCGAGGCGCGCTCGCCCAGATACC
>JALYQE010000264.1 GCA_030855965.1 Verrucomicrobiota bacterium
CATAAGTCCCGCGCATCGCCTCGGAGAGCGATGGTTTTTCCTCGTAGTAGCAGTTCTCGTGGAAAAACTTCGTGCCCTCCGCGACTGACATGCCCTCGGTATGCATCTTGATCGAAACGACGAGCCGACAGAGCCGGAGGAGCGCCTCGTCGGCCTGGGCGAGTCGATATTTGGCGGCGCGAATTTTTTGCTCGGGCGTCGGGTTCGGCACGCTCCCAAAACCTTCGTCGAGCATCATCTTCTCGGTGTAGTGGGCCCAGCCCTCGACGAAGGCGTAGCTGGTGAAAATTTTCTGCACCTGCGTGGCGGGCGAGGCGTTGAGGTGCAGGAACTGCACGTAATGCCCCGGGTAAGCCTCGTGGATCGAGACGACCTCGGTCGTGTAATAATTAAACGCCGTGAGCCATTCCTTCTTCTGCTTTTCCGTCCAGCTCGCCTCCGTCGGGGTGACGTAGTAGTAGGCCTGCGTCGCCTTTTTCTCGAACGGCCCCGGCGTATCCATGGAGGCGAAAGTCGTCGCGCGAGCAAACTGCGGCGTCTCCAGCACCGTGGCCCGCACTTCGGACGGGATGGCGACGATGTGATGATCGAGCACCCATTGCCGAATTTGTTCGAGGCCTTTCGCCACGTCCGCGATCAACTCGTCCGGTTTCGGATGTTCGTTCTGGATCTGCTTGAAGACTTCGATCGGCGTTTTTTTCGGGTCGATAATTTTGGCCGCGTCCGCGAAAATCTTCTGTTCCTCCTTCAGTCGCTGCAGTCCGATGGCGAGCACCTTGTCCGGCGGCAGGTCGACCAGTTCCGTGCCCGCGAGCATTTTTTGATACTTGGCCGCGCCGAGCGCGAAATCCGGCGTCGCTTTCGGCAACTTTTCTTTCGTTAGCCAGCCGGCAAAATCCCGCATCGCCGCGGCTGCTTTTTGATTCGCGTCCCGGAAGGCGGCCATAAGCCCCTCGTCCTTCACGTCCTTGAGCCCGGCGGCGAATTCCTTCTCCAGGAAATCGGCCGACCCGTTCGCGATCTGGATCGCGAGTTCGATGTATGGTTTAGGCAAATTGGGGGCGAGGTTGGTCTTCGCGGCGGTCATGATGTTGGCGGCCTGGTCCTCGATCATGACGATGTCGCGGACGCGGTCTTCCAACGGCTTGAAGTCGCGTTTGATGTAGATGTTCAGGTCGAGCGCGCCGGCATAGACCATTGGGTTCTTCTCGAAAATGCCCATCTCCACGATCAGGAAAAGCTCGCGCGCGATCGCCGTCAGCAGGACGCGCCGATCGATATTGGCGCCTTTGCTTAATTTGCCCGGCTCAAGTTTGCTCAGCTCGTTCTGGAAGCGCCTGAGCCGTTCCACCTCGGCGTCGATCGCGAGCCGGCTGAAGTCGCCGATCTTGCCATCGTATTGGTGATAGCCGAGCGCAACGCCCTGGAGCGGGCGGGCCGCGAGATAGCCGCTGATGAAATTGAGCGCCATGTTGTTGAACTCCGCATCGCCTGACTTGGAGTCGGTCTTCTCCGCCAGCGCCGGAAGGGCGATGCCGAAGGAAAGCAGGAGGAGAAGCAAGCGGCGGCGCAGCGGATTCATCGGCCAGTTTAGGAGGGGAGGCGGCGCTTGTCATGCTCACGCCGATTGGCAAACGCGAAGGAATGAACGACAATCGACTCGGTTGCGTCCAAACATGAAAATTATGAAGCGTTCCCGGCATTATTGCACGCTCACTTCGGCCTTTGCGGCAGGTCTGTTCCTGGTCCTCGGTGCCGGCCCGGTGCGCGCCGCCGATCCGGAACCGGCCGCGGTCACGGCTGATGATCGCGGTTATGCGGAGATCGCGACTTTTGCCAAGGCGGTCGAGCTCATCCGGCAGGATTACGTCGACGGGCAGAAGGTCAGCTACCACGACCTGATCTATGCCGCGATGAAGGGGATGCTTTCCTCGCTCGATCCGCACAGCCAGTTCATGGATCCGGACGACTTCAAGGACATGCAGGACGACACCCGGAGCCGGTTCAACGGCCTAGGGGTGGAGGTCGCGATCAAGGATAACCTGCTCACCGTCGTGACGCCGCTGGAAGACACGCCGGCCGCGAAGGCTGGAATCCAGTCTGGCGATCAGATTTTGAAAATCAATGACACCTCGACCGAGAAACTGGGCTTGCAGGATGCGATCAACGTCCTGCGGGGCGAGCCCGGGCAGAAGATCACTCTCACGATCCTGCGGCCGTCGAACAAGGAGATCAAAGATTACGTCCTCGAGCGCAAGGAAATCAAAGTCGCGAGCGTGAAAGGCGGCCAGCTCCTTGATCCCGAGCTGACCGGGCCGTTTAAGGTCGGTTACGTGCGGATCGTGCAGTTCAACGAGCCGACGGCGGCCGAGTTTGCCAAGACGCTTGATAATTTACAGGAGCAGGGAATGCAGGCGCTCGTGCTCGACCTGCGCAACAACCCCGGCGGCCTGCTCAACGTCGCGGTCGATATCCTGGGCCAATTCCTGCCGCCCAACACCAAGGTCGTCTCGACCCAGGGCCGCGCCGCCTCGCAGAAATACGAATATTCCACCCCGGGCGGCGGAAAGGAGCGGCCACGCTTTCCGCTTGCGGTGCTGGTCAACGAAGGGAGCGCGAGCGGCTCGGAGATCGTGGCCGGCGCCCTGAAGGATTTGCATCGCGCGATCGTGGTCGGCGAAACCACCTTCGGCAAAGGTTCGGTGCAGAACGTGATGCAGTTACCGGATGGCTCGGCCCTGCGTTTCACGACGGCGAAATATTACACTCCGAGCCAGGCGGTCATCCAGGGCAATGGCGTCGTGCCCAACATTCTCGTGCCGCTCACACCCGAGCAGGACCGCGCCGTCGCCGCCTTGCGCAACAACGACAAGATCCAGGCGGCCGAAGCGACCAGCATCATTAAAACCAAAGACCTGCAGATGATGCGCGGGATCGACGCGCTCAAGGGGGTGATGATCTACGCCCAGCAAAACTCGCCCAAAGTCGAGGCGATAAAAAAATAGTTCCGCACCACGCAGTGCACGAAGGACACGAAGCGATCGAAAATGAAAGAACCTGTTTTCCCTTCGTGCTCTTCGTGCTCTTCGTGGTGAATGCATCGGCTCCTCCTCGCGATCGAAACCTCGTGTGACGAGACGGCTATCGCCGTCCTGCGCGGGCGGGAATTGCT
>JALYQE010000118.1 GCA_030855965.1 Verrucomicrobiota bacterium
GCGGCGGGCTCTGGCGGAAGAAATGGCTGCTCGAGCACGAGCGAAAATTTGTCCGCGCCCAGGAGGACTCGAACCTCCGACCGTCGGATTAGAAATCCGATGCTCTATCCGGCTGAGCTATGGGCGCCGTGCCGGGCAAAGTAATCCTGCCCCGCGGGGCTGCAATGGGCTTCCGCCCGCGCGACGCCGGGAAAAAATGAACCGCAGAGATCGCCCCCTGCCCACGGACGCCAAAATTCTCTGCGTCCTCCGCGATCTCTGCGGTTAAAAAAAAGAGCTGAGCGAAACCAGGGCGATCTTATTCGCGGATCCCGTTCTTCAACTCCCAAACCTTTAAGGCGGCGAGAAGCAGGCTCTTAGTGCGGGAAAGGGTGCCGACGGCGGGTCGGACCGGTGTACCGTCCACTGTGGCCGCGCCCTTAGGGCGACGCTTTGGGCTCTTCGTCCGGTTTTTGGGACAGGGACGGACGGCCGATTCGCTATGGCTGAGATGTCCACTGGGATTTAACGGTGTCATAATTGCCATACCCAGAGAGCAGCTTCCCTGCCAGCCCCCGCCCGCCTCCGTTTCCCATGGAAAAGCGCTTGTGCCTCCGCCAATCTTCGGCGATTTCATCCGGGCATGGCGGCAAATCGAAAACTCGGATGCCTGAGCATATTTTTGTTCGTGGCCCTCCTCGCGAGCGTCGTGGTCAACTTCGTCCTCGCCGCGACCGCTTTTCGTCGGCTCGAGGCTGGCGGCGGCGAGCTCGAACTGCGGCCGCGTTTTCGCGAAATGGTCCTGGAAAGCGGGACGCGCGGCAGCGGGAAGAAAATCGCGGTCGTTAGCCTGCGCGGCCTGATCAGCACCAGCATCGCCGGCAATGTCGGCGAATCGATGGTCGACGATCTTCGCTGGCAGCTCGAACAGGCGCGGAACGACGACGATGTGCGAGCGGTGGTCCTGGAAATCGATTCGCCCGGCGGCGAAGTGACGGCCTCCGACATGATTTACAGCGCGGTCGCCAAGACGCGGGCGAAGAAGCCGGTCGTCGTTTACATGGAATCGCTCGCTGCTTCCGGCGGCTATTACGTGGCCTGCGGCGGGAAATATTTGATGGCAAACGAGACCAGCATCACCGGCAGCATCGGCGTCATCATCCAGACCCTGAACTACCAGCAGCTCTTCGACAAAATCGGCCTCGCCTCGGTTGTTTTCAAAAGCGGGAAATTCAAGGACATGCTCAATGGCGCGCGCCCGATCACCGAGGAAGAGCGCGCCTACGTGCAGAGCTTCGTCATGAAGACCTACGATAAATTTCTCGGCATCGTAGCGAAGGAGCGCAACCTGCCGGCGGAAGCCCTGCGCAATGGCATCGCCGATGGCCGCATCCTTTCGGGCCGCGACGCGCTTGATCACAAATTGATCGACGGCCTCGGCCAGATCGAGGACGCCTACGCCAAGGCCAGGGAGCTGGGCCACGCGGGCGATGCGAAAGTCGTGAAGTATGGAGCGCCCTTCAGCCTCGGCCGCGTCTTTCGCATGCTGACGAAAAGCGGCGACACCAAGATCGAGCTTACGCTTCCCGGCCAACTCACACCCCGGCTCGAGAGCGGGCGCGCCTATTATCTGCCTGGTTTCTACGCTCCGTAGCGGCGCGCCCGCGAAATGGTCGACAGCCTGATCAACACGCTGCTCGTTCTGGCGGGCCTCTACGTTTATCTCTCGCTTTTCCGACAGGTCGCGGTGCGGCGGAAGGGCGCGGCGGAATTGGGCGAGCGGCAGTTCGGCGTGCCGGAGGCGATCGCAGCTTTCGTCCTCGTGGGCTGGTTCGCGCTCAATGTCCTGGCCGCCGCCAAAGTGCAACAGGCCACCTTTCAGACGCGCGACCTCCTCGTCACGGGCGCTTTTTCTCTCGCGGTCATTTCCATTCTGACCGCCCTCCTGCAGCTCCGCGGGTTTAGCGTGCTGTCGTTAGGCGGATTTTCCAAGCTGGGTTTCGGCCGGATCGTGAGCACAGCGGCGGTCCTGCTCTTCGCGGCTTACCCGCTCCTTTTTGCGGCCGACGGCATCTCGCGCTGGCTTCTGGGGGAAGGCGCCGGCCGGCAGCAAATCGTCGAGATGTTCACCGGCTCGGAAACGCTCCAGCAACGCATCCTCATCATCGTCCTCGCGGTCACGATCGCTCCCTTCGCGGAGGAGTTTATTTTCCGGTTCTTTTTATACGGCGTCTTCAAGCGCTACCTCGGGCGGGGCCCGGGATTGTTCCTGAATTCAATCCTTTTCGCCGCGGTTCACGCCCATGTCCCGAGTCTCGGGCCGCTCTTCATCCTCGGGACCTGTTTCACCCTCGCCTACGAGTGGAGTGGCTCGATCCTGGTCTCGATGACGATGCACGCGCTCTTCAACTTTCTCTCCCTGAGCGCGCTCGCTTTCCCTAACCTGGTCTCGCCATGAAACTGCGGGAGTCCGCCAGAGGACGGATTCGTCTCCGCGAACTGGGCGAGGACCGGCTGGTTGCGCAACTGATCTCGCGACTCAAGACCGCTCCCGGCGTCATCGCGGGACCGGGTGATGATTGCGCTGTCGTGGCGGCGCCGGAAAAAGGCCGGCTCCTGTTGCTCAAGACGGACTGCGTGGTCGAGAGCGTGCATTTTTTGCCTAACGAAACCGCGCGGAAGGTGGGCTGGAAGGCTATGATGCGGACCCTGAGCGACTTTGCCGCGATGGCGGGCGAGCCGCACTATGCGCTCGTCACCCTGATCACGCCGGCGGAGCGCGAGGCGCGCTGGATGACGCAACTTTATCAGGGCTTGCAGCGGGCGGCAGATCGATTTGGCGTCGTCGTCGTGGGCGGGGAAACCAGCGGCACGCCGGGGCCGACCGTGATTTCGGTCAGCGCGCTCGGATCGGTCGAGAAAGCACGCTGTGTCCGGCGGAACGGCGGCCGGGCGGGTGACGACCTTTTCGTGTCGGGGAAGCTGGGCGGCTCCGGTCAGGGGCGGCACCTGAATTTCGTCCCCCGGATCGCGGAAGCGCGCTGGTTGTCTGCTCACTTTCGGCTGCACGCGATGATGGACCTGAGCGATGGCCTTGGCGCGGATCTGCCACGTTTGGCCGAAGCGAGCGGGGTCGGCTTCGAGATCGACGAAGCCGCTTTGCCGCGTCATCGCAGTTGCTCGATCGGGCAGGCGCTAAACGATGGCGAGGATTACGAATTGCTCTTCGCAATCTCGCCTAACGACGGCGCCCGGCTGGAAAAGAAATGGCGCAGGAAATTCCCGCGTCTCCCGCTCACCCGCATCGGCCGCTTTACTCGTTCCGCCTCGGGCGGATCACCCGTCACTCATCACTCCTTCCATGGATACGTTCATTTCCAATAGCGTGGCGGAGACGATCGCCTTCGCGCGCGATTGGGCGCGGCAGCTTCTACCTAACGATGTCGTCGGCCTGGTCGGGGATCTCGGCGCGGGCAAGACGCATTTCGTCAGGGGACTGCTCGAGGGCCTGGAAAGCGTGGAGGATGCAACCAGCCCGACCTTTACCCTCGTGCATGAGTATCGCAGCGGGCGGCTGCCGGTTTTTCATTTCGATTTCTACCGGCTCAATCAACCGGCGGAACTGGCGGGGATCGGATTCGACGATTATCTGGAAGAAGGTGGCATTGCCGTGATCGAGTGGGCGGATCGGTTTGCCGCGGTGCTCCCCCAACGGACGCGGTGGATCCGGCTCGAGATCGGCGCGGACGCATCCACACGCACCATCACTGACGAAACCAAATGAAAGTGCTGGCGCTGGAACTTTCATCATCGGTCGGGAGTGTCGCCTTTCGCGATCAGGGCGACGCGCATCTCCTCAAGGTCTTCCCTGCGGACCGTAAGGATTCCGGTTTGTTTTACGAGAACCTGAGCGCGATCCAGGAAACCTGCGGAGCTCCCGAGAATATCGTGGTAGGGCTCGGCCCCGGCTCCTATGCCGGTGTCCGGACCGCCATCGCGACCGCGATCGGCTTGCGGGCCGCGACCGGGGCGCGCCTGCTTGGGCTGCCCTCGATTTGTGCGTTTGATGAGGTGGAATACTTGGTCGCCGGCGACGCCCGGCGAGATTCGTTTTTCTTCGCGCGCGTCGAAGACGGCGAATGCGTCGAGGGGCCGACGCTCGCGACCGGTCCGGAGCTGCGCGACCTGCTCGACCGCCAGCCGGAGCTGCCCGTTTTCGCGACGCAACCTCTGCCGCAGTTCGAGCGGGTTACGGTCGCGCATCCCTGCGCTTTGCGGCTGGCGGAGCTCGCGCTCCGAGTAGAAGGTGCGGGCGAAGAAATGCTCGAACCGATTTATTTGCGCGAGCCGCACATCACGACGGCCAGTAAATGAGGTCGTTAGGCGCGGAACGCTGCTGGGCGGAAGTGGACACGGCCGCGCTCCGGCACAACGCGGAGGTGGCGCGGGAGCGGGTCGACGCGACGACGGCGTTGCTCGCGGTGGTGAAAGCTAACGCCTACGGCCACGGCATGATCGAGGTGGCGGGCGCGCTGCGCGAGGCGGCGGATCTCTTCGGTGTCGCCAATCTCCATGAAGCGCAAGAACTGCGCGCGAGTGGAATCGAGCAGCCGATTCTGATTCTCGGCGCCGCTCTGCCCGACGAACGAACGGAGATCAACGTCAATGGCTTCATCGCCACGGTTTCCAGCCTGGAAGAGGCCCGCGCTTTTGCCGGCAATCCGACGGGAATCAATTTCGCAATCGACACCGGGATGGGCCGGATGGGTTGCTGGCAGGACGACGCGGTCGCCGAGCTGGAAAAAATCGCGCAGGTTCCCGGGCTGACCCTGCACAGCGTTTCCACGCACCTGCCGGTGGCGGACGAAGATCCCGCCTTCACCGAGGAGGAGTTGAGCCGGTTCCAGGAACTCGTTAGGCAAATCCGCGCCCGTGTCCCGGGCTCGTATCGGGTGCACGTCCTTCTCAGTGCTGGGATTTTGGGTTTTGCCCGGCACCATTTCGACATCGTGCGCGCCGGGCTGATGCTTTACGGGAGTTCGCCGCTGCCGGACGCGCAGAAACTTTTGCGCCCGATATTGGCGCTGAAGTCGCGCGTCACCCTGCTGCGCGATCTGCCGGCGGGGCGAAGTGTGAGCTATGGCCGGACGTTTGTCACCGCGCAGCCCACGCGCGTGGCCACGATCAGCGCCGGCTACGCCGACGGTTATCCGCGCTCGATCTCGAATCGCGACGGCGCGGTCCTGATCGGCGGCCGGCGTTGTCCGCTCCTGGGGCGCGTGACGATGGACCTGATGATGGCCGATGTGAGCGCGGTGCCGGAGGTGCAGCTAGGCGACGAGGTGGTGCTGATCGGCCAGCAGGGTAAAGAGGAAATTTTCGCGGCGGAAGTGGCGGAACGCGCGGGCACGATCGCGTGGGAGATTTTCACCGGCATTGGCACCCGGGTGCGCCGGGTGTATCTATGAGGAGCGGATGTTCCAGATCATCTTCAACGAACTCAGCGCGGCGGAGATGGCGGCCTTGCCTAAAACGCTCCAACTCGATCTGCTCGCTGAATTTCAGATCCTCCCGGAAGACCTCGACAAGCTGGACTCGAGCCGTTTCGGAGTGATCGAGCGGGAGGGAAAAAAGCTCCATCGTTATCGGGCGAAAGATTACCGCATCTATTTCGAGCGCAGCCCGGAAGGCGTGACCGTGCATCGGGTCCTGCACAAGAACACCCTGCGGGACTTCCTTTTCCGCAGCAAACTGCCGATGGCGGAGGACGATCAACTAGGCAAAACGCGCGAGTTCTGGAAGTTGATCGAGCAGGGCGAGCGGACCCGCAAAGCATAGGCGCGGTGACGCGGCGGCCCGGGAAACGTTGACACAACGGTGCCTGGGCCTCAGTACTTGACCAATCCGGCAATCGTTTGCGTCCAACACTCTGGAAGACCGAGCGTGTTTTCGCCGGTAACAAGAAAGGTCAACTATGCAGTCAATCATTCGAATCCTAACCCTCACCCTCCTCGGATTGGCGCCCGTCGCGCCGCTCTGTGCCCAAACCGCTTCACCCGCGACCAGTCCCGCGAAAAGCGAAACGGCGACCGACGCCAAACGGCCGGAGATCTACCACGTCTTCTTTGTCAAAGCCGCGCTCGGGAAAGCAGCCGAGCTGGCGGAGTTCCTGAAACAGCCCGATCCCAACGCCAAAGGCCCACAAAATGGCATTCTGCTCCGCCACCAGGACGGTGACGAGTGGGATTACGTCGCGATCGAGCATGTCGGTCCCAAAGCAACCGTCGAAAATCCTGCCACCCCCATGCCTGAGACGGCCCGGGCCTTGATGGATTCCCATAACGACACTTACGTGAACGGACCAGCCTGGGCGGAGTTTGCGAAGGCGATGGGGATCGATGGCGACGCCGCTAAAACGGCGGGCTCGGTCTACGCCGTCTCGGTTTATCGCGCGGCTCCCGGCCATCGCGATCCACTGGAGAAAATGCTGAGCGAACCGCCTAACGGCACCACCGATACCTCGTCAGGCAACGTGCTTATGGCCCATCTCGAAGGCGCACCATGGAATTTCCTGACCGTGGTCCGCTATGATTCGTGGGCGAAGTTTGCCACCAACGAGACCAATAGCGTCGCGCAAACGAACAAAAAAGAAGGTGGCTGGTTCGAGCTGCGCAATCACGTGGCCTCGCACAACGACACGTTGACGGACCGCATCCATCCGTAAGTCGGAGGGCGTGTTTTATCCCTCGTCGCGGCCGGATCGATCTCGATCCGGCTGTGGCGGGCTGGGGGCTGCGCCTTCGGCGCTACTTCATCAACAAAACCGAGCGGCTACGCTTGATCTCGCGCGTGATCTTGCGGTGCATGTGGGCCGGCATTCCGGTCACACGACGAGGCAAAATTTTGCCGCTTTCAGTCACGAACTTGCGCAGCAAATCCGGATTCTTGTAATCGATCGCCTCGGTCGCGATGTCGATACGACGGCGCGGCATGGTGCGGTTGGCACGGCGGAAAGCAGAACGGCGTTTGGCGGTTTTCGGTTGCATGATTACTTGGTCTCCCGGTGGAGCGTATGCCGTTTCATGAAAGGATTATACTTTTTCTTTTCGAGCCGGTTGGGGGTGCGCGGGCTCTTTTTGTTCCGCGTCGTCATGTAGCGCGACACGGGTGCACCGGCCGCTTTTGCTTCCGTGCATTCGAGAGTGATGATTTCCTGGGCCATGTTCGTTATTCTTTCGTGTCTGCGGCGGCTTCTTCCTCTTCGCCCTCACGCGCTTCTTCATCCGTCAGGCCGAAGAGCGACGTGACCGACTGGCGGACCCGCGAGGCTTTGCTCTGCTTCTCGAGCTGCGACTGGCATTCGACGGTGTAGCGGGCGAATGGAATCGCCTCAAGCCGGGCGTGCATGATTGGTTTGCCCGACATTTCGCATTTGCCGTAGGTGCCGAGCTCGATCCGCTTCAGCGCTTCGTCGATCTCATAAAGGGCGTCCTGTTCCTGGGACAAAAGGCTGAGCGCGAAATCGCGATCGTAAGCGTCGCTCCCGGCGTCGGCCTGGTGCATGCCAAAGGCCGAGGCCTCGCTTCCTTCGGCGCGGGCGCGGAGCGTATCCTGCGCAACCCCGGCCATGGAATCGACCATCGCGTCGCGGAGATGGAGGAGCTTTTCTTTCTGGGAGCGGGTGAATGGATCGAGCCGGCGCTCTTTTCCCTTCTGGTGATTGCCGATGATGGTGAGCGTCTGGTTCACGATGGCCGGCGCTTTGGCGCGGCCGTTAGGCAAACGGAGAGCAGATGCTCTCGCTTTTTTCGACGGAGCGGCGACAGGCTTTTTCGCGGCGGCTTTGACCGGTTTCGATTTTTGTTTGGCCGGCTTCTTTGGGGCCGGGGTCTTCTTCGCAGCAGCCTTCTTGGGCGCGGCTTTTTTGGCCGGCTTTTTCGGAGATGATTTGGTGGATGAACGAGCCATAAAATTGAATATCGGGGTCGGTCTGCCGACGACCGGGAGTAAGGGGAGGCTTAATTAAGGGCAATTGGTTTTCGGCGCAAGCGGTTTTGGACCGAATTCGACCACGGGATGTTTGCTCGATCCGGGGCTCTTTGGACTCACGAACTAGCGCTCGAATAGTGCCGCA
The DNA here is from genome assembly GCA_030855965.1 of Verrucomicrobiota bacterium. Taxonomy (GTDB): domain Bacteria; phylum Verrucomicrobiota; class Verrucomicrobiia; order Chthoniobacterales; family UBA10450; genus Palsa-1392. Next base: position 8,114 of record JALYQE010000118.1, read on the forward strand.
GCGCCCAGCGCCAGAAGGCGCGGCTGAGCAGGGCCGCGAGCGTCCCGGCGGCGATGAGATGGAACATGAGCCAGCCCGGTTGCCCGAGGGACTTGATCAGCAGCCGGGCGGGGATATTGGCTACGATCACGACCGGAACGATCCAGCCAAAGACCCAGCGGAAGAGCGGCGGAAAAATGACGTCGGGGTAGCGGGCGATGTTGAGGAAATTGAAATACCCGTAAACCAGGCCCTGCGCCCGCACGATCCAGAAGCTGACCGCCGCCAGGGCGAGCATGATCGAATAGTGAATGGCAACCCCGAATCCGAGGGCGACGACATAGAGCACGACTGCGAGCGGTCCCGGCACGACATGCAATTGCCGCAGCGAGATCACCACCACGATCGCGCCGATGAGTGCGTTGATCATGCTGTCGAGCCCGAATTGTTTGGTCGAGACCGCAAACTGGCTGTCGATCGGGAGCACGAGAAGCGAATCGAGTTTCCCGGTCCGGACCAGTTCCGGAACGTTCGCGACGTTGGTGAAAAAAAACGCCTGGAACAATTGCGCGATGATCTGGTGCGTCCCGACGAGCAGGACCACTTCCCATTTCGTCCAGTCGCCGATCTGGTCGACCTGACCAAAGATGATGCTGAAAAAAAGAATCTGTCCGGAGAACCAGAGCACTTCCACGATCATCCAGAGGATGAAATTGGCCTTGAAGCTCATCTCGCGGATGAGCGAGTTGCGCAGCATGATCGAGTAGATTTCGAGGTAGCGGCGCATGGACTTGGGTAACAAACTCTGGTTCGTTCGCGCGCAGCGCAGGGTCTACAGGACCGTCTTCTTTTCCGGGAGATGCGAATCGTCGGGAACGATCGACACTTCTGCGGCTTCCATTTTCAATAGCCGGGCCTGGCGCCAGCCGAGCCAGGCCTGGCTGAGAAGGAAAAAAGCCATGATTCCGATCCAGATCGATTGTTGCCAGAGCGCAACCAGCAGGAGCGCGCCACCGCCGGCGATGCCAATCGCGGTCGCGATAAACAGGCTCCGAACCTGGCCTAACGGAAACCAAAGCAACGCGCGCACGATCTGGCCGCCATCGAGGGGATAAATGGGCAGGATATTAAAAACGAGCAGGCCGAAATTGATCTGCCGCATCAAATCCAGCATTCGGTAGGCATCCGCATTCGTCCCCTGCCAGCCGGCCTGTCCGGCAGCGTAGAGGGCGAAGTAAAGAATCGGGATAAGCAGAAGATTCACCAGCGGGCCGGCCGCGATGCTCCAGAGCATGGCGCCGGCGCGGGGCGGGGGACTAACGAACGCGATGCCACCTAAGGGCCAAAGGACGATTCGGTTGGCGAAGCCGCCCACCTGCCGGCAGGCGAGAGCGTGCCCAAACTCGTGCATCGTGACGAGAATGAACAGTCCCACGTAAAGAACCGCCGCCCAGACCGGCGACGAAAACGCCGGACCCCACTGAACGATCATGTAGTAGGCCGCGAGGAACCACGACCAATGCAAAAACACCTCGATCCCGGCGACCTTGAAGAGCCGAATTGAACCTCCCTGGGATAACATCGGCGAAGATAGCGCGGGCCGCTGAGCCCTGCATCAAGCGATCAGGCGATTGATCGTCGCCGCGGCGTAGGCGGCGCCAAAACCGTTGTCGATATTCACTACCGTGACCCCGCTCCCGCAGCTGTTCAGCATCCCGAGGAGCGCGGCCAGGCCACCGAAACTGGCGCCGTAGCCAGTACTGGTCGGAACGGCGATAACCGGTTTGTCGACGAGGCCCGCAACCACGCTTGGCAACGCGCCTTCCATCCCCGCGACCACGATCACCGCGGCGCACTCGCGCAGCCGATCGGTCTCGATCAAAAGGCGGTGCAAGCCGGCGACACCCGCGTCGTAGATCCGCTCGACGCGATTGCCGAAGATCTCCAGCGTCACGGCCGCTTCTTCTGCCACCGGCAAATCTGACGTCCCCGCCGCCACGACCGCGACGGCCAACCTGCACTTCGGCAATGTCTCGCGCTCGATCGTCAGGCAGCGCGCCCGTTCGTGGAAAATCGCGGCCGGGAATTGTGCCTGCACCGCCTCGAATTGCTCGCGCGTCACCCGCGTCGCGAGCAACACCGGTTCGCGCTCCAGGATGACCTGCGCGATTCGCATCACTTCCTCGGGCGTCTTTCCCTGGCCGAAAATCACTTCCGGGAATCCGGTTCGGCGGCGCCGGTCCACATCCACGCGAGCGAAGCCGAGGTCGATGAAAGGGGCGTCCTCTGACATGCTTAAAAGCAGCGTCAAGCGCGCTGTTTAAAGCGCGCCTTCGCGTTCCTCGACATGGGCCGGAAGGAGGAGGCGCATCGGCAACATCGGCGATTCGTAGAAGCCGTGTTTGCGGAAAAAACTCTGCGAGCGCAGCTCGGGCCGGTCGGTCAGGAGGGTGATGCGACGGAAGTTTTTTTGCCGGGCGAATTCGACCGCGTAATCGAGCAGCATCGACCCGTAGCCGTGCCCGCGATGTTGCTTATGCACGACCAGATCCTCCAGCAGAATCACGAACCCGCCTTCCGCGGTGCTGATCGTAAAGAGCAGATTAATCATCCCGACAATCGTGCGATCGCGGCGCAAAACGAAGACGCGGCCGCGGTTTGGCTGCTCGAAAATAAGCCGCAGCCCGCGCAGTTGCTTCGCCTTATCCGGACGGAAATCGCTTTCCTCGCTAAACAACTCGCCGAGCAGGCTCGAGAGTTCGTCCAGGTCTTCCGCGATTGCCGGTTCGATGACCACGTCGCTCATTCGCTGATGGTTATTCCATAATAGGACTCGGGGTGCAATGCGGTTGTCGGTCGCCCTCCGTTGACAAACCGGATCGACCTCCTAAAGTAGCGCCTCTCGCAATGCCCGGCAGCGGGCTTTTCTCTATGAAACGCACCTTACAGCGATCGAAGCGGACCCGGAAACAGCAACATGGTTTCCGTGCGCGCATGAGCACCAAGGCAGGCCGTGCTACTCTTGCCCGGCGCCGTCAGCGTGGCCGCAAACGCCTCCTGCCTAAGGGCGCAGAGGTGCATTTCGCCCGTCATACCCAGGCGTAATTTCGCCTAGCGGTTCAGTCCCTGCAGCGGAGCGGCGTAGCCGGTCAACTCCAGGTAACCCCGTCCGCGGATCGGTTTCCCGGCCTGGGTACCGACCACATCAAACGCGCCTTCCCAGTAGATCAGGGGGCCAAAAACCAGTTCCTGGCTCTCCAAAATTGGCTCGATCGTGAATTCGAGCTCTTTTTTGGGAACCCGCACCCGCCAGCCGATCGGGTAGTTCGCTTTCGTCTGCGGACTCTTCCAGAACGACGCCGGCGTCATCTCGAAATCTGCGCTCGTTAGTCCGACCGAAGTCCCATCCGCGCGCACAAACGTGCCGCTCGAAATCGGATCGATCGTGCCGTTGGTCAGTCGCATCTGGTAGAGCATCAGTTCGGTCCTGTCTTCAAACTGCGCCGAGACCCAGTTCCAGCCGGCTTGCCCCGGCGCCAGCTGATTGGTTGCCCATTCGTGATCGAACCAGCTCTCGCCGGTGACTGCGAATTTCTCTTCGCGTACTCGGAAGCTGCCGTTCGTCGTTAGGCGAGTGAGCGAGTAATAATGCGAGGCGTGACCGTCGCCTTCCGCCTTCAGGCTGATCCCGCCCGTGCCATGAATAACCGGCTCTTTTTGCGCCACCAGATGCAATTCAATCGCCGCATCATCCGCCGTCGCGACGAGATCGAACGAACCGTCCGGATTCATCTTTAGGTTCCACGACTCGATCCAGGCTAGCCGCGCGCCGTCGTCGAAACCAGCGTCTCCAAAACTGCCGCGGCTGATCTTATCGTGAAAGAGGAACGTTTTCCCGGCCGCGTCGGTGACCGTGAAATGCGCAAACTTCAAGTCATCCACGATGAAGCGTGAACTCGTTCTGGCCCGCTCGTCAGGGGGACGGATCCCTTGCCGGAAAAAAGTCAGCTCATAACCAAAACGCCGCCCGCGGTCGTTCGTTAGGTTGCCGGTGAAATACCACCACTCCGTTTTGAAATCGGCATGCCGGCGGTGATCCCGCGGGAACTCGTATTTCCACCCCGACTCAGCCACCTCCCATCCTGCCGCAGTGCATAAAAGCCCGAGCACAACCGCGGCCCAACTGGCAATCTTCCTCATTCGCTGCGCACGGCCTCCGCGATGTCCATTCGGCCCGCCCGCCACGCCGGGATCCATCCCGCCAGAACCGCCGCCGCGACAATCCAAAGCGGCGTCCACGCGAGCGAGGCCCACGGGAAGGCCAACTGGATCGTCCATCCGAAAAAAGCGCGATTGATCACGCCCGTCAGCACCACCGAGAGGCAGAGCCCTGAGGCGAGGCCGAGTACGCTAGCAAGGAGCCCGATCATTCCGCTTTCCCACAGGAGCAGCCGCCGGATTTGCGCCGCCGAGGCTCCGACCGAGCGCATCACGCCGAGCTCACGTGAGCGCTCCGTCACCAGCGTCGTTAGGCCGAGAAAAATACCGATGACCGCGACCAGGACCGCGATCGTGCGCAGGACGTAGGTGACGGCAAACGTCTGGTCGAAAATCTCGAAGATGCGGGTGCGGAGGAGCCGGTTGGAGTAGATCGAAAATTCGCCGCTGCGGCTGAAACGCGCACGAAAGTCTTCCGCGACCGCTGCGGGATCGGCTCCGGTTTTCAGGTAGACCCCGAGGCTGTTGACCCGGTCGTCGTTCCAGAATTGTTGGAAGTTTTGCTGGCTGAGAAAAACCGTCCCCTGGTCGCGGGTGTAGTCGTAAAAAACTCCCGCGATCGGGAAAGTCTCGACGCCCGTCGGCGACGGCAACTTCAGCAAGTCGCCTTCCGCCACCTGGAAGCGACGGGCAAAGCTCTCCGAAACGAGGACGCACTGCTCGTTGTAGAACCGGTGGATGATCTGGTCATTGTTCCCACGCAGAAAACGCAGATTGCGCCGGTTTTTGCCGCTCACGACCGCAATGGCGATGGTCTGATCGCGGAAGGGAAGCTCGAGGCCCCGGTAAGTATCGACCTCAGCGATCGCCGGATTTTTTTTCAAAAACGCAATCGCCGCCGGCGGAACAAAGGCGGTCGGGCCGGCAATCTCGTTCGCGGCCGGGCCGATGAAGAGATCGGCGATCAGGGTCTGGTTGATCCAGTCGCCGACCGTCTGGCGAAAGGAAAAGACCATGACCGCGATCCCCACTGTCATCGCGACCGCCGCGGCGAGGGAGGCGATTGTGACCGAGTTGCGCAACAAAGTGCGGCCGAGATTCTGCGCGGCCAGCCACGGTTCAATGTTTTTCCGGCTCATCCCCCTAACGAGCCGGCTGAAGCGCGCGGTGACTTCCGGCGCGATGGCTGAAAAACCGGCCAGGACAAAGAATGCCGCCCCGAAGCCCAGCCACGGCGGTCCGGTTCGCAAGGCGAGGAAAGAAAGCGCACCGGCCAAAAGAAGCGAGACGACCGCGCCCACGATCCAGCCGCGGGATAGCCGCACAGATTTCTCGATCCGCGCCCCGCGATGCAGCGTCTCGACCGGGTCCATCGCCGCGGCCGCGCGCGCCGGGAGCCAGGCGGCGGCGAGGACGGAGATGAGGCCGAGGAGCAAGGCGCTCAACCAAATCCAGGGCGCGACCACCACCTCGCGCACGCTGAGCAGGACGTAGAGTGACGAGATCGTTTCCGCGACCGTGCCGACCAGCGCCCGGGCGAGAAAATAGCCGCCGGCCAGGCCGAGCGCGATTCCGGCCAGCCCGAGGACGGCTGCTTCGCCAAGAAAAAGCGCGCGCACTTCGCCCCGGGTCACGCCTAACGAACGCAGAATCCCGATCTCATGCCGGCGCCGAATGACCGAGGCCTCGATCGTGTTGTAGATCAAAAACATCCCGACCAGAAGCGAGACCAGGCTCATGGCCTGGAGGTTAAGTTCGAAACCGGAAAGCATCTTGCTCACCTGCTCGCCCCGCTGCGCAGGGGCGGCCACGGTGACGTCGGGCGGCAGTCTCTTCCGCAGCGCGGCCGCGACCTTTCGCGGATCGCTCCCCGGAGCCAGACGCAGCGAAATCGAATCCAGCGTCCCTTGCCGGCCCAGTAATTCCTGGGCCCAGCCGATGTCCATCGCGGCAAAGTGCGGGTTGGCGTTGGCGCTCGTGCCGCGGGTCCGGAGGAGGAAGCCAATCGTTAGGCGCACGGTCCGGCCATTTACCTGGCCGCCCACTTCGTCGCCGGCCTTGAGCTTGTGCGCCTGCGCCAGTTCCTCGCTGATCGCGAGCGTGCGCGGCCCACGCAGCCATTGCTGGAGGTCAAATTGTTGTTCCGTTTCAAAATCAGTCAGCTCGAAGGTGCGAAAATCGTCATTGGTCAGGATGTCGATCCCGAGAAGGTCGAGATATTCCCCGGGAAAGGCCGGCAGAGTGACAATGCCCCTAACGATGGGGGTAGCGGCGCGCACGCCTTCTTGCTTCGCGCTGGTGGGAAAAAATTCGTCGCGCAAGGTCCCGGCCGGGGCCCGGACCTCGAGCTGGGCTTTGCCCGCGACGACATCGATGGTCGCCTCGAAAGCGCGGTTGGCGCTGTGGTTCGCGATTTGGATCGCGAGATAAAGGGCCACGCCGAGCGCAACGGTCGCGACGTTCAACGTCGCGAGCAACGGATGTTGCGCGAGATAACGCAGGACGTGCCAGCGGAAAAGGCGGAAGTATTGCGGAATCAAAATTGAGGTGGTTCGCCGGGCCGGCCGCACGGTAAGCTTCGAGTGGGAGGTCACCAAATCTATGGAATCAATCATTCGTCCCGTTTTCCTGCCCGTCGTGCTCGGCACTTCCCGCCAGGGCCGCGCCAGCGAAAATGTCGCGCGTTACGTTTTCGAGCAGGCCTCCCAGCGATCGGACCTGACGACGGAGTTGATCGACATCCGGAATATCCGGCTCTCGATCGACGATGCCGGCGAAGCAATAAAAGACGCGGAATTTTCCGCCACGGTCACGCGGGCGGATGGTCTCATTCTCGTGGTGCCGGAATACAACCACAGCTTTCCCGGCCTGCTCAAGCATGTGCTCGACACCAACCTGGAGGAATACATCCACAAGGCAGCGGGAGTCTGCGGCGTCTCGGCCGGGCCGTTTGGCGGTGCGCGTATGATTCAAAGTCTGTTGCCGGTTCTGCGAGAGCTCGGGCTGGTTGCGATCTCGACCGACGCTTACTTCGGCTCGGTCGGAAAGTTGTTCGATTCCTCCGGCCGCATCACCGAACCGGCCTATGAGCGGCGCCTCGGGAAGTTCTTCGATGAAATGGTCTGGATGTCGCGCGCGCTGCGCCATGGCCGCGAAAATTCGCCTGCCGGATGAAGGGGAACAATTTCGAGCCGGGGACGGAGCGGCGCGGCAAAATCGAATTTCAGATTGCGGTTTCGGCGATTCGAGCGAGAAATTGTTCCGCGCAAAAACGCACCGCTAGCTCAATTGGCAGAGCAAGTGACTCTTAATCACTGGGTTGTTGGTTCGATTCCAACGCGGTGCAAATTTCCCGGGCTTTTCCTGTTCTTCGCGCTGCCTCGAGGTGATGTTATCTGTATTCGGCGCCAGCGGCTTTTGGGTCTAACGAGCAACCCTTCATGAAAAAATCAGTCTCTTTTATCACTCTCCTTCTCGTCCTCTCCGTCGCTTCGAGCGAAGCGCAGCGCGAGCGCCGCTCGCGACAGCAACAGCAGCAACACCGGCAACGCCAGGATCTCGGCGATACGGTTTACGCGACGGCGGACGATGGTACCCAACTCAAGTGGAAAGTGTTTCCCGCTGCCGGACCGGGTCCGCATCCAGCGGTGCTGGTGATTCATGGTGGCGGCTTTATTGCGACTCCGGCGAGTCCAAAGACGTTGCAGAGTGCTCGCGATGCGGCCGCGGCCGGCTTTAATGCATTTCTGGTCGACTATCGGCTCGCGGCCGCACGCAACGCCTTGCCGGGTCAGAAGTCGTCAGGCCGTTATCCGGATCAGACTAACGACTTAAAGGAGGCGGTGCGCGCGGCCCGGAAATATCCCGGGGGCAACGGCAAAGTTGGCGCGATCGGCGGTTCGGCAGGTGGGTCGCACGATGTTTATCTCGCCGCCACCGGGACGAAGGGCGATGACCGGCTCGATGCCGCGGTGGCGCTCTCCGGCGCCTATGATTTCACGGACGAGGAATCGTTAGGCAAGGGGCAGTTCCGGCGCAAGGTCGAGAACTACGCCGGCTCTCCCAGCCCGGAAGATTTGCGCAAGGCTTCGCCGATTACCTACGTCGATGCATCGGTCGCGCCGCTCTACGTCGTTGGGTCCGATAATGAAGCGATGCCGCCGGAACAGTACTGTAATCTCATCCGCAGATTGAAGGAGGTGGGCGCGACGAATTTCAAACAACTGCTCCGGACCAATAGTCACCAGCATGCTTTCTCTTACTGGCCGGAAGTGAGAGATGAAGCGCTCGATTTTCTGAAAGAACATCTAGGGGCCGAAGCCTCGTCGGCGAAGACGGGCGCAAGGCCGAGGCCGGCTGCCTCGGCCACTGCGAGTCCAACTGCTCGTTAGGCAGAGACGTTATTTTTCCGCAGCACAACCCGCGGCAGCGAGTGATTCGAGGTCGGCATACTGCTGAGCGATCGGCATGCGGCGGCCCACGCCGAAGGCGCGGCTCGTCACTTTGATCCCGGGCGCGGCCTGGGCGCGTTTGTATTCGTTAAGGTCGACGCGGTGTTGGATCCAGCGCACGGTTTTTTCCTCAAAGCCGCGCGCGACGATTTCCCGGGCGCTTTGGTTTTCCTCCACGTAGAGCTGGAGAATCTGATCGAGCACGTCGTAGGGCGGGAGCGAATCCTGGTCGACTTGGCCGGGTTTTAATTCCGCGCTGGGTGGTTTTTTGATGGTCGAGGCCGGAATAATTTCGCGCTTGCGGTTAATCCAGTGCGCGAGTCGGTAGACCATTGTTTTCGGGACGTCGCTGATGACGGCGAGGCCGCCCGCCATGTCGCCGTAGAGGGTGCAATAGCCCACCGCGAGTTCGCTCTTGTTCCCGGTGGTGAGCAGGATGTGACCGAACTTGTTGGAAAGCGCCATCAGGATCATCCCGCGCAGGCGTGCCTGCATGTTTTCCTCGGTCGTGTCCTCCGGGAGACCAGCGAAGACTTCCTTGAATTGCGCTTTGAAGACTGCAAAAGCATCGCCAATCGGGATCTGGTGGCAGCGAATGCCGAGATTGCGCGCGAGAGCGAGGGCGTCGTCGATGCTGCCGCGAGAGGAGTAGGGGCTGGGCATGGAAACGCCGACGACGTTTTCCGCGCCTAACGAGTCGACCGCGAGCGCCGCCACGACCGCGGAATCGATCCCCCCGCTCAGCCCGAGGACGGCGGATTTGAATTTGCACTTCGCGAGATAGTCGCGCACGCCTAACGACAGCGCGCCGTGCAGTTCGACCATCTGATCAGGCGGAGGGAGGGGGATCGCGCTGGTCGAATCGGTCTCGACGACGGTTTCGGCGGTTTGAAAGGACGGGAGTTGGGCGATCAAGTCGCCTGCGCGATTGAAGGCGATGGAGCCGCCGTCGAAAACCAGCTGGTCGTTTCCGCCGACGACGTTGCAGTAGACGATCGCGCAGCGATGAGTGCGGGCGCTGGTCTCGAGCATCTCGCGGCGGGTGCCGAGTTTGCGCACGCTGAAGGGCGAGGCGCTGAGGTTCACGATCACTTGTGCGCCCTTGGCAACGAGGCCGGCGATTATCTCCGTGTCATAAAGCGGGCGTGGCAGGTAATCCTGGGTCCAGATGTCTTCACAAATCGTGACCCCAACCTGCTGCCCGGCAATGGTGAAAACTTCTCCGCCGCTGCCCGGCTCGAAGTAGCGGTCTTCATCGAAGACATCGTAGGTCGGGAGAAGCGTCTTAAAACTTTTCCGAATCGGCTGGCCGCGCTCCAGCAGGGCGGCGGCGTTGTAGAACGGCCGGCCGCGTCCGTGATTGCGATCGACGTAGCCGACGAGGAGCGGAACGGCGCCGATGCATTCGTGCAGCCGCTCGACGGCCTCCAGATTTTGCGGGACGAAGCGCGACTTGAAGACTAGATCCTGCGGCGGGTAACCGGTTGTGGCCAGCTCCGGGGCGAGAACCAGCTCGGCGCCGGCGGCCGCCAGCCGTTGGTAGGCGCCGAGGATCCGGTCGAAGTTTCCGCGGAGATCTCCGACCGTGGGATTGATCTGGGCGATGCCGATCCTCATGCTGCGCCCCGCAGGTTAACCGCGCGGCAGACGAGGGCAACGGCTTTCGGGTTAATGCCCGGCGAGCGAGCTGACGTCTTTCTTGTAGCCGGAGTTCAGCGCGTCATCAGCGCCCTCGACGAAGACCTTGCCCCATTGGATGAGACAGGCGGCAAAAAAGGCGATCACCATGCAGATGATGACGCGCTGGAGAAAGGTCGAGTGCATTGCTGGGTTTCTGAAAGCAGGAGCGGTGCCATTGGTGGGTGCCGGGAGGACTGCCGCCTACCAGAATCCCCATTGCCGGGTCGCGACAATCCAGAGGCCGAGGGCGAGATTGGTGAGGGCATGGGCCAGGACGCAGGACGAGAGGCTTTTCGTCCAGTAGGCGACGAAGTTGTAAAGCGCGCCAGTAGCGAGGGCGGCCGGCCAGTCCGCCGTGGAATGAGAAAGGCCAAAGGCGAGGGTCACGACCGAAAACGAGAGCCAGCGAAAAGTCCCGAAGGGAACCGCGTCGAACCGTTCGGAGATGAGATAGCGGAGCAGAAATCCGCGCCAAAAAATCTCCTCCACCAGCGGCACGACGATGACCAGTCGGATGAAGCGCAGGATCAGCGTCGTCCAATAAGCCGCCGGGCTGGCCGACAGCGTGTCCGGATTAAACCCCACCAAACGGGCGGGGAAATGGAAGAATTGCTGGGGCGCGATCCAGAGGACAAAGACCAGGAGAGCGATTGCGACCGTAAAGGCCGGCCGGCGCAGGGGGTGGAATTCGTATTCCCGCCAATAGAAAACCAGGAGCCCCGCGCAGAGAAAGGTCTGGAGCGGATAAACCCAAAACTCCGGCGCCGCGAGCCAGAGCGCCGCTCCCGGTCTTCGCAGCAGGCTGCAGAGGCCGAGGAGCGCGACGAAAAGAACCATCGGCAGCGCGTGCGCGGTGAGCTTCCGTTTTCCGGCGGCGGTGGAATTGGCGGAATCGGTCATATCCGGTGGTCGCGCATAGGGACTCGGTGGCGGCGGGAGGAATCGGGTTCAAGCAGAATCTTGCGTTGCGGCCCGCGGAAGATAAATCTTTCGCTCATGTCCCGACCTGAGGAAACCGAGCCGAAGCGAGAAACCGATCCCGACGCGCTGGCGCGCGAGCTGGAGCTGGAGCTGATCATGAAACGCGCCTCTTGGCAGAAGATGCAGGCGCGGCGCGGCACCTGGCGGGCGCTGAGTTTTCTTTTTCTTTTCCTCGTCATTCTCGGGGCGTTGCTCGCCTACTTTTATTTTGCGACCGCTGTCCCGCGGCAGGGAGGGGAAAGGCCCGCTGCCGGGGCCGTCGAAGAGAGTCGTTAGGCAAGCCGCGCGGCGCGATCGGACTGGCAACATTTTGCCGGATGTGCGACGAGTCCCCATGATCGTGGCCCGCATCCCGAGCGCGCTCGGCGGATAAAAAAACGATGGGTTTATTGCAGATCGTTCATCTCGAAACCAATGACGCCGACGCCGCCCTCGTTCGCGGCGAACTGAAAAATAGCGGGATCGAGTGTGAACTCTCGCGCGTCCGCAGCCTGCCGGAACTGGAGCAGGAACTGGCGCAGCGCCCGGTCGATATCGTGGTCGCGGACAGCCATCGCCGTTCCTACGACGGGTTGGACGCGCTCGCGCTCGCCCGCGAAAAAGTGCCTTGGATCCCATTCATATTTTTCTCGGACCCATACGATCCGGAAGAGGTCGGCGAAGCACTACGGAAGGGCGCGACCGATTTCATCCTGAAAGAACACCTGCCGAAACTTATTCTCTCTCTCCAACGCGTGATCCGGGAGGTGCATACGCAGCGCGACCTGGAAGATGTGCGCCGGGAGCTTTTGCGGCATGCCGAACTGCTCGACCTGGCGAACGACGCGATCGTCATCTCGGACGCTGCGGGGCAGATTTCCTATTGGAACCGAGGGGCGGAGCGGCTCTACGGCTGGTCGCGCGATGAGGCGGCCGGGCGCGAGGTGCACACATTTTTGCAGACCGGCCCGCCCGAGAAACTGTCCACGGTCCTGGAGGCCGTGCAGTCCGCTCATCATTGGCAGGGCGAGATCGAGCAGGTGCGCAAGGACGGGGTGAGAATCATTGTCTCGTCGGGCTGGACGCTGCAAGGGGACGATCCGGCGGCTCCCCTGCTGCAGTTAAGCATCGATGTCACAAAACGGATCGCGGCGGAGGAGGCCCTGCGCCTGAGCGAAGAACGCTACCGGCGCTTTGTCGAGGAAGACCTGACCGGCAATCTCGTGATGCGGCCCGACGGCACGATCGTGACCTGCAACCCGGCCTTCACCCGCATTTTCGCCTTCGATTCGATCGAGGACGCGCGCGCGGCGAACTTCGGCTCCCTCCTCCTGACGAAAAAGGAGGCGGTGGAATTGTTGCTGAGCCTTCGCCCTAACGAGAGCACGGAGCGCCGCGAGCTGGAAATGCGCGACCGCAACGGCGAGACGGTCTACGTCGCGGCCAAGTTTATCGGCAGTTTCGACGAGGCCGGCCACCTGAGTGAGGTGAAGGGCTACTTCTTCAACGACACCAAGCGCAAGCGGCTCGAGCAGCAACTCGTCCAGGCGCAGAAGATGGAAAGTCTCGGCACTCTCGCCGGCGGGATCGCGCATGATTTCAACAACATCCTCGCCATCATCCTCGGGTATACCGCACGGCTGGAGGAATGGAAGAAGCATCCCGAGCAAATGCCCGAGGCGATCAAGATCATCCGCGACGCCGTCGCGCGCGGCGCATCGCTGGTGCAGCAGCTCCTCACCTCGGCGCGGCAGACGGAAGCGCGCCTGACCCCGCTCGACCTGAATGTCCTGGCCCAGGAACTCGAGCGCATGCTCGCGGCGACCTTCCCCAAGACAATCAACTTTCTGCTCGATCTCCAGCCGGGCCTGCCGTTGGCCAAGGGCGACCGGAGCCAAATCCACCAAGTGTTGCTGAACCTGTGCGTAAATGCGCGGGACGCCATGCCTAACGACGGCACGATCACGCTCGCGACCGGCGTCGCTTCGGGGGAAGAACTGCGCGAGTCGTTCGGGGGAGCCAATGCCGGGCGCTATGTTTTTGTCCGGGTCACCGATACTGGGACCGGCATCAGCGACCGCGTAAAACCGCATATTTTCGAGCCGTTCTACACGACCAAGGAACGCGGCAAAGGAACCGGCCTCGGTCTTTCCGTGGTCTATGGCGTGGTCAATAACCATCGCGGCTTTGTCCAGGTCGACAGCGAGCCGGGCCACGGAACCACCTTCAAGGTTTACCTGCCGCTGGCCGGCGCGGCCGAGCTCAGTTCGGCCGACGGAAAAAGGCCGGGCTCGGGGCGCGATCTCGCCCGGACGGTGATGCTGGTGGAAGACGAAGAAATGTTGCGCGATCTCGGGGTCATGCTCCTGGAATCCGACGGTTACCGCGTCCTGGCGGCGAAGGACGGGATCGAGGCAGTCGAGATGTTCGAAGCGCATGCGGACGAGATCGGGCTCGTCGTCTGCGACCTTGGCCTGCCGCGGCTCGGCGGGCGCGACGTTTTTCTGCGGATGAAAGAGATCAAGCCAAGTGTGCGCGCGATCGTGGCCAGCGGTTATCTCGAGCCCAGCATGCGCACCGAGATCCTCCGCGCCGGCGTCATCGACACCGTGCAAAAGCCCTACGACTTCCGCGAGTTGATCGAGCGCATCCGCTCCATCATCGGGGAACCGCAGCCGGAAGAAGACACGCAGCCTTCCCTCTTCTAGCCCCCGCCGGATGAGTTCGCCGCCATCGCATCACCGCACCCCCTGGGCGCTGGGCTGGGAAGCCGCCCGGGCCAACCTCGTGCCCGCCCTCGTCATCCAGGCCCTCATGCTCGCGCTCCTCGCCGGTTATTACTGGAGCCCGGCGGTCGCGGGGATGCTGAACGGGATGGCGGCCTACAAACTCCGCCACGGCTTCATCTTCGTCATACTCGCCGCCATCGCCGCTGGCGCAATTGTCCCGGAGTTATTCCTCATCCTTTTTTTCCAGCGCGGCCGCGCCACCCGGCGGAACCTGCGTAACCTCCGCTTCACCGTGCCCATCTGGGCCTTCGACGGCTGGCTCGTGGATCTCCTTTACCGGAGCGAAGCGGCCTGGCTTGGTAACGTCGTCACCGTCCCCGTCGTCCTGGGCAAGATCTGCATCGACCAGTTTGGCTACAATCCCTTCTTCGCCGCCCCCTTCGGCGTTCTCACCTACGAATGGAAAAACACCGGCTTCAGCCTCGAGTCGTTAGGGCGCGGTTTTACCTGGGGCCATTATCGCGACAAGGTGGTGCCGCTCCTGCTCGCCACCTGGGCGGTCTGGATTCCGCTCATGGCCATCATTTATTCCCTCCCGCTCGCTCTCCAGTTCCCGCTCTTCAGTCTCGCCCTTACCTTTTGGGTGCTGCTCCTCACTTATATGACCAATAGCTTTGCCCTGAAACACGCCCAGGCTGCTCACGCCGCCGGGATCGTTTCGCCCGCAGTCCTACGCGCCAATTAATTCATGAAGTCCCACGAAATTTTCCAACACATCTCGCCCGCGCTCGGGCAGGAAATCCTCGCCTTCCTTCAGCGCGAGCGCACCTCCGATTACAAAACCGTCGTCCAGGGCCTGGCCCAGCAGCGCAAGCTCCGGCCCATCTTCGTCGAGCGGAAAGCGCCGGCCGAGCGCTACGCCTGGATGCAGGCCGCGCTTGGGCGCAAGGTCACCGACACCTTTGCCGCCCACCTCCTCCAGGCCTGGCTCCTCGGCGCGCAAAAACAGATGCTCTGCGATTTCCTTGACTCGTTAGGCATCGCCCACGATGCCGACGGCACGGTCGAGAACCTGCCGGAGTCGCCGTCAAAAGAGAAACTGCGCGAAGTCATCGATCAGCTCCTGGCGAAACACCCGGCGGAGCAGGTCGCGGTCTATCTCCATGCCTTCCACGACATGGACAGCACCGTGAGCTGGCCGCCGCTGGGCGAAGTCCTGGCGGAAGATGAGCGGCTGCGGCTGGGACAGCCGCTGGATTCCGAGGCGAGCCCGGGAACTTGATTCCGCGGCGGTTCGCCGATTACAAATCGGCGTTACGTAGCTTCGATTTGTAATCGAAGGTTCCCTCAATCGAGGAAATGTCGGAGCGCCTCGTGCACGCCGGCGCCGAACTCTTTTTCCGCGACCCAGCCGCCGGCCCGCCGCACCGCTTCTTTCACTTCGGGGATGGCGTTGGCCGGGCAGGCCGGGAGCGCGGCGTAGCGGCCGTCGAGCATCGAAAGGTCGTTGTGATGATCGCCGGCGGCGAAGATCGCCGCGTGCGGGATGTTCGTTAGGCGGGAGAGTTCGGCCAGGGCCGCGCCCTTGTGATAATCGGCGTGGCAAAAGCGCAGGTAAATGGTGTTGCGCTGGTAATGAAATTTCGGCTCATGCGCTTTTGCCCGGTCGATGAATTCGGTCACGAGGTCCATCTCTTCCTCATTGGTTGCGATGAGTCCGGCCGGCTCATTGGCTTCGTAGACGACACGCGCCTTGGTCTGGCGGATGACGAAATCGACCACCTTGGCAAGAACGGAAGAGGCGGTGAGGTAGAGTTCGGCGTGAGCCTGCGCGCAGCGCTCGTTCCAATCGCCGTACGGCTCCCAACCACGCTCGGTCGGACGAAAAACGTCGCGTTCGCTCGTCAGGATAAAATCGGGCAAGACCGAGAAGGCGAAATCCTCCAGGCCTTCCTCGAGCAGGCCGACGGAGCGGCCGGTGTTAATCGCCCAGATGGCGCCGTCGCGCTGCAGGTCGCGAATCAACTCGAGGCAGGCGCGATCGAAAACCGGATCGCTGGCATGCGAGACGAGCGTGCCGTCAAAATCCGTACTGATGAGTTGAATTTTCGCGACCATGCGGAAGCGGAATCTAGGAGCGTCTTTCGCGCGCGCAAAGCCGAACGGAGCTTGAGACCGAATTCAAGGTGGGGGCCGCGACGCCGGCCTGCCGTACGTGGCGGTAACAGGCTTTGACGCGGTGATGCCGAGCCAGATACGATCGAAAGTGAAGGAATGTAAGATTATGAGAACAAGATTCTTGGCGGGATCGTTTGTGTTGAGCATCGTCCTGGCTTGGACGTCTCTCGCTGCGTCGAGTCCGGCGCAGTTCCCACCGGAATGGGTCAGCCGGGTGCCGCTCGGCACTTCTCTGGCTGCTGGGCTCGCCGGAATCCATGTCGACCCTGACGGTGTTTCCTACATCACGGGCATTTCGGGTGCATCGTCGAATAACAACATCACCACCGTCTCCTTTGCGCCAGATGGCTCGACTCGATGGTCGCAGATATGGAATAGTCCCGGGTCGAAACCGGACTCGGCCCGTGGCATCACCAAGGGCCCGAACGGCGTCATCTACGTGGTAGGAAGCACCCTCGGCCCCAACAGCTTTGCCAACCTCCTGATCCTCGCCTATGACGCCGCGACCGGCGCTTTGCTCGACACCATTCAGTACAGCAGCGATGGCTTCACTTCGGAATACGGCGTCTCGATTGTGACCGACGCGGTTGGGAACCTCTACGTGCTCGGCGCCACGGTGGGCGATGCAACCGACGCCATGACCCTCAAGTTCAATTCCGGCGGTGTTCTGCAATGGCGTCAAACCTGGGATGGGCCGGCCTTCGGACCCTTCTCCAATGATAGCCCGGTCAAGATTCTCCTCGATCCCAATGGCGACGTCCTGGTCGCGATCGTTGGCGAGATGGCCTCGAACCATCCCGACTATGTGGTGGTGAAATATGCCGCGGCCAATGGCGCCGTCCTCTGGGACAAACGCTGGGGCGTAACCGGCGGCGATTTTATTGCCGACATGGAAGTGGACGCCGCGGGCGACGTCTACGCCTCCGGCATCGGGATCGATTTCATCGACAAATTCAGCACGATCAAGCTTCGCGGAACCGATGGAGCGTTGCTCTGGCAATTCTACGACGAGATCGACAACGACCATAGCGCGAGTGGCCTGTTTCTGGACGGCGTGGACGGCGTTTTTGTCACCGGCGCGAGCGACCCGGAAGGGGACCATTCCAATTTCAACGACAATTTCTTACCGTAAAACGGGACGCTACCACCGGCGCGCTGCTTTGGACGCATTCCTATGGGGACAACTGCGTGGGATGTTACGACATCGCTTCGGATGTGCGCGTGGATCCGGCAGGCAACGTTTTCGTGATCGGCTGGACGACGACGCCACCCTTCAGCAACGACATCATCCTCTTCGTCCATGCGAACACCGGCGCGGTCGACATGAGCGTGACCAAATGGGCGTCGCTGATCGCCGGCGGAGGCGGGACTCCGTGCGAAGATGTCGCGTCAATCCAGGCGCGCTGCAAACCGACGCGCAACGGCCATCGATTGTTGGCCCGGGTCACTCTTACCGACACGAGCCACTCCGGTGAGCAGGTCACGATCTCGGTCGACGGCGCGCCTAACGTGGTGACGATCAGCGACAACCGCGCCCAGCTTTCGATCAACATCGCGACGGCGGGCGAACACACGATCGAACTCACCGACCCGGCGGGTTGCTTTCCGCCGGTGGTGACGACGTGCGATTAGCGCTCAGGCGGTGTATTGTCTGCCGGACGATGAACCTGACATGAAATCAGCCTACGAACTGGCGATGGAGCGCCTCGAAAAGAGCGCGCCCACGGTCAAACTGAGCGACGAACAAAAAGCGCAAATCGCCGAGATCGATTCGATCTCCAAGGCGAAGATCGCGGAGAAGGAATTGTTCCTTAAGGGAAAGATCGAGGCAGCTGGGTTAAGCGGAAGTTTCGCCGAATTTGAGGAACTGGAGAAGCAGCTCGCTTCGGAAATTCGGCGGCTTCAGGAAGATTGCGAGGAAAAGAAAACGAAGGTGCGCGATGGTTTTGCGAAATAAAATTTTTGGATTTCGCGGAAAGTTTTGTTGACGTTCGCGGCTAATTTTTGCTATTCCTAAAAACGTGAGTTGAGGAGCGGTGGCTCCGGTAGGATTTGCTTTGGTGTTTGTCGGAGGCGGTGAGAGAAATTTCACCGCCTCTGCTTTTTTTCGGCGCCGGGACGGCCGAATTCTCTCTTTGCCAAGGCGGATTGTACGCGCCTAAGGTAGCGCCCCTCGACACGCATGTTTGCTCTCCAACCTGAGCTCAAGATTTTTTCTGGGTCCGCCAATCGCGAACTGGCCAAGAAGATATGCCAGAACATCGGCGTGCCGCTCGGGGCCGCGACCCTGAGCTCGTTCCCGGACGGCGAGACCTACGTCAAGATCGAGGAAAACATTCGCGGTCGCGACGTCTTCATCGTCCAGCCGACCTGTCCGCCGGTTAACGAGCACCTGATGGAGCTGCTCATTATGGTCGACGCCGCCCGGCGCGCCAGCGCGGACCGGATCACCGCGGTGATCCCGTTTTTCGGCTATGCCCGGCAGGACCGCAAAGACAAGCCGCGGGTGCCGATCACGGCCAAACTGGTCGCGAATCTCCTGACGGCAGCCGGCGTGAACCGCGTCCTGACGATGGACCTGCACGCCCAGCAGGTGCAGGGATTTTTCGACATCCCGGTGGACCATTTGTACTCGCTCCCGGTTTTGATTCCCTACCTGCGCGAGAAGTTGACCCGCAAACGGGTCGTCGTCTCGCCCGACGTCGGCGGCCTGAAAATGGCGAGCGCCTATTCACAAGCCCTCGCCGCGAACCTGGCCATCGTGGCCAAGCAGCGCATCAGCGCGACCGAGACCCATGCGCAATATCTCATCGGCGAGGTGGAAGGCTGCGATGTCCTCCTCGTTGACGACCTGACGGAGACGGCCGGCACCCTCACTTCGGCGGCGAAGTTGCTGAAAAAGAACGGCGCGCTCGATATTTACGCCGGGGTGGCGCACGCGGTTTTAGCCGATGTCGCACTGGAACGGTTGCAAAAATCTGAAATTAAGGAATTAATTACGACCAACAGCGTGCCTGTGCGCACCGTGGAGGGTTTTACCACCACGGTGCTTTGTGTCTCCGAGCTACTCGGGGAAAGCATCAAGCGGATTCATAACGACGAGTCTGTTTCCTCGCTTTTCAAAGTCGACAGCGGCACGCATTAGCAATCGATCATCATGGCCAAACAAGTAAAACTCTCAGCAACGCGGCGCACCGGCACGGGCCGGTCGGCAGTCCGTAAAATTAAAGCCCAGGGCGCGATCCCGGCCGTGATCTACGGTGGCAAGACCAAATCCGAGCCGCTCCAGGTCTCGCGGCGCGACATCTCGCTTCTCCTCAGCCACGCCTCGGGCGAGAACATTCTCGTGGAACTGGAGATCGACGGTGAAAAAACCGGCCGGCTCGCGCTCATGCAGGAAGTGCAGCACGCACCCCTCGGTGGCGATATTCTGCATGTCGATTTTCACGCCATCTCGATGGACGAAATGATCGAGGCGGACGTGCCGCTCGAGCCGAGTGGAATTCCCGAGGGCGTCAAGACCTTCGGCGGGTTGCTCGAACAGAATATTCGCTCGCTCGAGATCGAGTGTTTGCCGCGCGATCTCCCCGATGTCATTACGGTCGACGTGACGCATCTGAAGATCGGCGACTCCATCCACGTGCGCGAGCTTCCGCTGCCGGAAGGCGTCACCACCCGGGTGCCGCCGGATTTGACCGCCTTCTCGGTCCTCGCACCGAAGGTGGAAGAGGAGCCGGTCGTCGCCGCTACCGAAGCCGCCGTCCAGCCGGAAGTGATCACGGCGAAGAAGGAAGAGCCGGAAGGCGCTCCTGCGAAAGAGAAGGACTCGAAGAAGTAATTTCCGCGCCTCGTGCCGGATCGGACGTGAACGAGTCAGTCGCGCCCATTCGCCTGATTGCGGGCCTCGGGAATCCGGGGCGCGAATATCAGCGAACGCGCCACAATATTGGTTTCATGGTTCTCGACCGGCTCGCCGCCGATGCCCGGCTGTCCTGGGATTTTTCGGCAAAATGGAACGCGGGCTGGGCAAAAAGCGACGTGATCATGGTCAAGCCAGCCACTTTTATGAACCGGAGCGGGGAAGCGGTCGCGGCGATCGCAAATTTCTACAAAATCGCGGCGGCGGAAGTGCTCGTGGTGCTCGACGACCTCGCTTTGCCGCTCGGGCGGTTGCGGGTCCGGTCGCAAGGCAGCTCCGGGGGCCACAACGGGCTCGAATCGGTCATCGAACACTTTGGGACCGAGGCGATACCGCGGTTGCGGGTGGGGATTGGCGCTGCGCCCTCCCACGGCGCGGTCGATTACGTGCTCGGACGTTTTTTTGAAGAAGAGCAGCCCGTCCTCGATGCGACCATCAAACGCGCGGGCGAAGCAGTGAAGTGCGCGGTCGACAAAGGGCTGTTTGCTGCGATGAATGTTTTCAACCAACCACCTGAAGAAATATGAAGAATCGTTATGAAGCGTTGCTCGTGCTCAACACAGAGGGCAAGGATGACAGTGTGAAGGATATCGTCGACCGCCTCGAATCCGAATTTCAAAAAGAAGGCGCCCAGATCGAGCAGGTGCAGAAAATGGATAAACGCCCGTTTTCCTACGTCGCGGGCGACCTCGATGCTGGCTTCTACGTGAACTTCATCTTCCACGCCGACTCGCAGCTGATCACCAAATTGCGTTCCAAGTTCAAGCTCGACCCGGAAGTCTACCGCCAGCATTACCAGAAGTTGCGCGAGAAATCCGACGTGCCGGCGAAAAAGAGAGTCGCAGCCGAGAAGTAGATTCGGTAGAAGGGGCGCATGGCCAATCTCAATAAAGTCCTCCTGATGGGAAACCTGACCCGGGACCCCGAGGTGCGTTACACGCCCAAAGGCACTGCGGTCGCGGAACTAGGCATCGCAGTCAATCGCGTCTACTCCGGCGAGAACGGGGAGAAACGCGAAGAAGTCACCTTCGTCGACGTCACCGTCTGGGGACGGACGGCGGAAAACGTCGGCGAATATCTCAAAAAGGGCCGGCCTGTTTTCGTTGAAGGACGCCTCCAACTCGATTCCTGGGAGGACAAAACCTCCGGCCAAAAGCGGAACAAGCTCAAGGTGGTGGCGGACAACGTGCAATTTCTCGGCTCCCCGCGCGGTGCCGGTGGCGGCGGCCCGGAGGAAGGCGAGGAAGCGCCTCGCTCACGCCCGAGCGATGGAGGTCGTACTTCCGCCCCGCCCGAGCCGGACGACGACGAGATTCCGTTTTGATTCGGACACGTGTTGGCGTTAGCCTGCACGTGCCTATGAAAACGAAGCTTACCCTCACGATCGATCGCGCAGTGATCGCGCAGGCCAAGAAGTTCGCGCGTCGCCACCACACTTCGCTCTCGGAGTTGGTGGAAGGCCAATTTCGTAAACTGGGCGAAAAGTCGTTCGCCGAGAAATGGTATGGAAAATTTGACGTGCCGATCCCGAAAGAGGGTGACGTCCGCTTGAAGTATCTCTTGAAAAAATACGTGCACGACCGTTGAAGGTCCTTCTCGATACAGATGTCCTGATGGACGTGGCGCTGGGCCGGGTAAGCTTCGGGCCGGATAGTCGAGCAGTTCTCGAATGGTGCCAGCACGAACCGCAAGCGATGATCGTGGCCTGGTACACCGTTTCGAATCTTTTTTATCTGCTGAGTGCGGCGCGTTCATCCGCCTTCGCCCGAGAGTTCCTGAGCGGCCTGCTCAAGTTCGCGACCGTGGCCAGCGGCAGCACTGAGAGCGTACGGCACGCCCTCTCGATGCGAATGCGGGATTTTGAGGATGCATTGCAAGTCGAAGCTGCGATCAGCGGCGACGCCAGCTTTATCGTGACCAGAAACGTCGCTGACTATCGTGGCTCCTCTATTCCCACGCTGACACCGGCAGCGTTTCTGAAGCGATTCGTGAGTCCCCGATGAACAGCACCGAGGCCTGCATCGCGCTCAACATGGTCGCGGGCATGGGGCCGGTGCGTTTGCGCAAGCTGCTTGAGGTCTTCGAAACGCCAGAGCGAATCCTGGCGGCGAAGAGGAGTGAGTTGCGGACGGTCGACGGCATCGGGAACGAGGTCGCCGAGCAGATCGCGAATTGGGAGAGCACGGTCGACTTGCCGGCCGAGTTGGAGCGCGTGCGCGATTTCGGCGCGGAGGTCATTACCGCACAATCGCCGGGATATCCGCGCCAGCTGCGCGAAATCCACGCGCCGCCCATCGTGCTTTACGTCTGGGGCGAGCTGACGGAGCGCGATCAACACGCGATTGCGGTCATCGGCTCGCGGCGCACCAGCCACTACGGCGCGGAGTGCGCGAAGAAGCTTTCTTATCAGCTCGCCTATTCGGGTTTGACCGTGATCAGCGGGCTGGCGCGCGGGATCGACACCGCCGCGCATCAGGGCGCGCTCGCGGCCAAGGGCCGCACGATCGCCGTCATCGGTTCCGGCCTAACGAAACTCTACCCGCCCGAAAACGCCGCCCTCGCCGACAAAATCCGGAGCGGCAACGGCGCGGTCATCTCCGAGTTTTCGATGGCGGTCGAACCCGATCGCCAAACCTTCCCGATGCGCAACCGGATCATCAGCGGCTGGAGTCACGGCATCCTGGTCGTAGAGGCCGGTCTGAACAGCGGCGCGCTCATCACGGCCTCACAGGCGATCGAGCAGGGCCGTTCGGTTTATGCCGTCCCCGGGCACATCAACGCCCCGACCGCGCACGGTTCCAACCGCCTTATCCAGCAGGGCGCCAAGCTGGTCATGGACGCGGGCGACATTCTCGATGACTTGCAAATTCTTCTCCCGGAAAAAGAAAAGTTCCCCGAGACCGCCGCTCGTCCACTCCCGGAATTGAGTGCCAATGAGCGTCTCGTTTACGATGCGATCCGCCCGACCGAGACTCCGATCGACCAGATTGCCGCGACAAGCGAACTTCCGGCCGCGACCGTTTCCTCGGTCTTGCTCCGGCTCGAATTGAAAAGGCTCGTCAAACAGTTGCCCGGCAAGTATTTCGTGAAGATTTCCTAGATCGCTTCTCGCTTCTGCGACTTGCAAACCCGGCCAACGGGGTCTAGTTGGCATCCCTTCATGGCCAAAACCCTCATCATTGCTGAAAAACCGAGCGTCGCCGCGGACATCGCGCGCGCGCTCGGCAAAGTCCCCAAGCGCGGCGACTACTTTGAGAACGACGAGTATGTCGTCGCCTCCGCCGTCGGCCATGTCGTTGAGCTCCTCATGCCGGAGGATATCGACAAGAAAAAATACGGCTTCTGGCGGCTTGAGACTCTGCCGATCATCCCGGAAAAATTTGAGCTCAAACCGAGCGAGGATTCGAAGGGAAAATTCGCTACCCTCAAGAAGCTCATCGCGCGCAAGGACATCGACGAAGTGGTCAATGCCTGCGACGCCGGCCGCGAAGGCGAACTGATTTTTACCTACCTCTGCCAGCTCGCGAAAAACAAGCATCCGGTGAAGCGCCTCTGGCTTCAGTCCATGACGCCCCAGGCGATCCGCGAAGGCTTTCAACGGCTGCGCGACGGCGCCGAGATGCAGGGCCTGGCCGACGCCGCCCGTTCCCGGAGCGAGAGCGATTGGCTGATCGGGATCAACGGCACCCGCGCGATCACGAAACGTATGTTCGGCTCGCGCGCCGGCAACGTGGCCTCGGTCGGCCGGGTGCAGACTCCGACGCTTGCGATGGTTTACGCCCGGGAACTCGAGATCCGGAATTTCAATCCGCGCGACTACTGGCGGATCACGGGGAACTTCGAGATCGCAAAAGGAAATTACGAAGGGGTCTATCAGCGCCCCGACTACAAAAAGAACGACGACGAACACAACCGGATCGATCGTCTCTGGGAGCGCGACACCGCCGAGAAAGTAGTGGTCGATTGCCAGGGCCAGCCGATGGCGGCGGTTTCCGAGGAGAAGAAAAGCAGCACGCAGATCGCGCCGCGGCTTTACGACCTCACCACGCTCCAGCGCGAAGCCAACGGCCGCTTCGGTTTCTCGGCCAAGCGCACGCTGCAGATCGCGCAGGCACTTTACGAAAAGCACAAGATGCTGACTTATCCGCGAACCGATTCGCGCGCCTTGCCGGAAGATTATCTTCCGGTCGTTAAGCAAACACTCGGCAACCTCGGCGGCCCGCTCCAGGGACACGCGCAGAAGGTGCTGGAGAACAATTGGGTCAAATTCAACAAGCGCATCTTCAACAACGCGCAGATCAGCGATCACTTCGCGATCATCCCGACCACTTCCGAGGCGAAAAACCTCGATGACGCCGAAGCGAAGATCTTCGACATGGTGGCGCGGCGTTTCGTCGCCGTTTTTTATCCGGTGGCGGAGTTCGACATCACGACCCGGCTGAGCCAGGTCGCGACCCACAAGTTCAAGACCGAAGGCAAGGTGCTGACCGCGGCCGGCTGGCTGGAAGTTTACGGCCGCACCACCGTGGAAGAAGACTCCGAAAAAGGGAAAGCGCTGCCCGCCTTGAGTGCCGAAGACAATAACCAGGCGAAGACCCGCGAGGTCACGCTGCACAGCGAGGCGACCAAGCCGCCGCCGCGTTACACCGAGGCGACGCTCCTCTCTGCGATGGAGACCGCGGGCAAATTCGTCGCCGACGAAGAAGCAAAAGAAGCGCTCAAAGAGCGCGGTCTTGGCACGCCCGCGACTCGCGCCGACACGATCGACGGGTTGATTTATCAGAAATATATCGATCGCCAGCAGCGCGAGCTGGTCCCAACGGCGAAAGCCGAGCAGCTCATCGAGTTTCTCACCGCGGTCAAAGCGACCGACATCACCAGCCCGGCCATGACGGGCGAGTGGGAACATCAACTGCGCCTGATGGAGCAGGGGAAATTCCCGCGCGAGAAATTCATGGCCGAGATCGTGGAAGAAACGAAAGGGATCGTCGAGCGGGTCAAAGGATTTGAAGAAGACGATTCTGTCGCCCGCGTGACCGACATCATCTCGCCGACCGATCGCAAGCCTCTGCGCGAGACGTTGCGCGGCTACAAATCGGAAGACGGCGAGTTCATGATCTACAAAGTCATCGGCGGCCGCAAAATGTCGGAAGAAGAAATCCGCGAGCTGATCACGAACGGCTCGGTCGGCCCGCTCGATGGATTTATTTCTGCAAAAACTCGTTCTTCATTTCCGGCCAAACTGAAACTCGCCAAAGACGAGACGACCGGGAAATGGAAAGCTGAGTACGACTTCGGCGAAAAGGTCGACGTCGGCGCCATGGAACCGTTCTGGACCGATCCCGCATCCGGCGCGCAGCTCTGCGAATCCGGTTCCAACTACGTCCTGCGCGAACGCGACGGCGAGGAATGGAAGCAGGCTTTTCGCGTCGGCCGGCTGATGTGCAAAAAAGAAATTCCGCGCGAAACCGCGGTGCAGTTGGCGGAGAAGGGCAAGACCGAACTGATCAAGGGGTTCATCTCGAAGAAAGGCCGGCCCTTCGATGCCTTCCTCGTGCGCCAGGGCGCGCGCATCGCCTGGGAGTTTCCGCCGCGCGAAGCGAAAAAGGACAAGGATGGAAAACCAATCGAGCGCAAAGCGCGGGCGCAGGTCGATCTCTCGAAAGCCAAAGTCGTCGGCGAAAGCAAAGTGCATCACGGCGAACTGGTGGAAGCCGGCGATGCCTACTACGTGCGCAAACCGGATCAGGACAACCGCGCGGTTTTCAAGCTGACAAAAAAACTTTGCGAACACGAGATCACCACCGACGAGGTGAAGGAACTGCTCGCGCAGGGCAAGTCGCCGCTGATCGAGAATTTCATTTCCAAGCGGGGCAACAAGTTCGCCGCCTACCTCGTGCTCTCGCCGAAAAAGGACAAGGCGGAATTCGAATTCCCACCTCGTTAGGCAAGTGCGCCTCCGTCCCGTCTCGTTAGGCAAGCGCGCTCGGCCTCGCGGAATATTTTCCGCAAAAACGCGAATTGTTGTGCAGGAGCGTTGACGCTACAACTAATGGTGTGATACACACAACGCAGACACTATGCGTTGTCCAAAGTGCGGATGCAGGGATGACAAAGTCATCGATTCCCGCCAATCACGGGATGGCTCGAGCATTCGGCGACGCAGGGTCTGTATTCAGTGTGCCTTCCGCTACACCACTTACGAAGAAATCGAACGGAGCGATCTGCGCGTTGTGAAACGTGATCGCACCCATGAAATTTTCGACCGGCGCAAGCTCGCGAACAGCATCGCGAAAGCGTGCGAAAAACGCTCGATTAGCCTCATGACGCTCGAACAAACGGTCGACGAAGTGGTGCACGAACTGGAAACGGGTGGTCGCGAAATCTCGACCATCGCGATCGGCGACAAGGTGCTGGAGAAATTGCGCGAGCTCGATGAAGTCGCGTACCTGCGCTACGCGTCGGTTCACCGGCGCTTTGAGGACGTGGAACGTTTCGTCGACGAAATTCATGCGTTAGGCAAGCGCGTCAAACCGAACGCGCTTCAGCCGGAACTGTTCAACGAACCCGTAAATCATGGTCGCGTTTAAAGAAGAATTTCCCTACCTCCGCTCCGAATCCGGCCAGCTCTTCGAGTTCAATCGCGATTGGCTGCACGGTGAGATCAAGCAGGCGGCCGATCGCGCCGGCTATCCGCGCTGGTGGCTGACCGAGCATGTGACCGAGAGCATCGCCTTCTATCTGCGGCTGCGGACCGACGAGTCGGTCGTCGCGTTCAGCCAGCTCAATCAAACCGTGCGCTACGTCCTGAAAGTGATCGGCTACAAAGAAATCGTCCCGCATTTCCGGCCGACGCCGCCGCCGATTTCGGTTTCGCTTTACGAAGTCGCGGAAGCGGCCGGCGCCGGTTACGAGCTCGCCTTCTTCGATCTCCTCGAGAAACGCGTCCATGCCATCATGGAAACGGGCGCGACCGGAATTCACTTCTTCGGTTTGCAACCGGCGATCAAGCATCTCCGCGGGGTCAAGATCTGGACGCGAGCCTGCGATGGATTGCGCGAGGAAGTGACCTGCTTCATTCGCGAAAAAATCTGCAGTACTGCCGAAGTAGCGGAATTGAGCTGTTCGATTCGATGACGATCTTCGAGAAGATCGCCGCGCGCGAAATTCCGGCGAAGATCGTTTTCGAAGATGA
>JALYQE010000317.1 GCA_030855965.1 Verrucomicrobiota bacterium
CGAGGCGCCCCACGCCCCGCGCGGTTGCATCGCCCAGGCCTGGAGCGTGGCCGAAGTCCTGCGCTGCTGGGTGAAGACGGAAACGCGCCCGCGGCGGTAGGGTGCGCTCGCAGACCGGGCGGGCTGCCTACAACTATTCCTGGCCGCTTTTCCCTACATCTGGAACGAGATCAAATTCAACGTCGGCTACGAGAGCGACCTCGAGTTTATCGCCCGCACCATGCAGCAAGTCGTGGAGGAAGAGCTGGGCGAGGCGATGCTGGCGCGGGTCGGCCAATACCGCGAGTTGCTCGCCCGCACGCCCGTCGACGAGCTCGAGGTGCGCGAGCTTCCGCGCGTCTTCTTCCGGGTGGGCGAGAATACCTGGCTGGAAGCGATCGTGCGTTACCTCGTCGCCCCGCGCGAATCTGGCTCGGTCAAGACCCGCCTGATCAAGAAACTGCTCCCTGCTCTCAACGCCGCACCCGACAAGGTGCTCTTCCCCAAAGGCCAAAATCGTTAGGCACAGACGTCGCTGCCGGCCCCGTGCGGTTGACTTGCCCGCACCCTACGATAGCCTTTCGCAGGATGATAAACGTCACCGACAGCGCCGTGAGCCACCTCCGTTCGCTCCTCGCCGAACAGCCCGACCCGGCGGGCAAAGGCCTCCGCGTGCAGGTGGCTAAGGGCGGTTGCTCCGGCTTGCAATACGAGATGTCGCTCGACCGGCGCCACGAGGGCGACGCGGTCGTCGAGCGCGAGGAAATGCAATTTTTGATCGACCAGGAGAGCGCCGATTTCCTGCGCGACGCCACCCTCGATTTCGAGGACGGGCTGACCGGCTCCGGTTTTCGCATCGTCAATCCCAACGCCGCCCGGACCTGCGGGTGCGGAACCTCCTTCGAACCGGTCCGCCCGGCCTAACGAGTCCCTTTCGCGGACGACGAGCGCCGTCCCTGGCCATGGAACCGGACCTTTTTCGATTTGACGATCGCCGCGGGTTTGAGCGCAAGCGAACCAACTTCTTCGCCTGGACGGTCGCGATCCTTCTCCTCATCGGCCTCGCCCTCGCGGCCTGGCTCGGGAGCTTTTACGTCATCGGCCAGCCGGAACGCCCGGAAAGTTATCGCCTCCTGCAGAAGCTGAACAAGATCGAGGCGCCGAAACGCTTCGCCCTCACCGCCGCGCCGGCCGGCGAGTTCCTCAACCCGAAGAAACTTTACCAGCGTTACCAGGCGATGGGCCCGGCCGAACTCGCGCGCAAGGACGCGGAGCTGACGCGGAATTTCATCCGCAACTTTGAACAGGTGCATGGCCTCGTGACCTATGTGGTCGGGCGTTTCAACATCATGGGCGCGCGCGAACTGACCCAGGACGACGTCTTTTCCTCAGGCGCGGTCGCCCTCGCCCGCGCCGTGGATCAGCCGGAGCTGCTCATGGAGCACGTCTTCACGACCGCGAACGAACAGGATGGCAGACTGCTGCAGGAACGGCTCGTCATGGGAATGGACGTGAACCTCGAGCGCACCCACGATCTTTCCGCCGTCATCCACGTCGAACGCCTGCCCGATGGCCGCATTCAGATCACCGTCGTGCCGTTGCTCTACGGCAGTTACGCGGTCACGCGCGGGACCGGCACGTTCAGCCTCGAGCCGCCGCTCGAGCTCAACCTCGCCGCGGGCTGGCCGATTTTTAAAATGGAAAATCGTCGCACGGTCGAGACCCGTTACGACAGTTACCGGTCGCGCCTCGCTCCCGCCAGCAGTGCCCTTCCGATCGTCGGCCTGCCCCCGGCCAAGACCGCCCCGCCGCCGGAAGATGCTCTCGTCCGGGTGGCACCGGCCGTCCCGCTCGATGCCGAACCGAGCGCCACCCCGCTCCGTCCCGGCCGCAAAACCACCTCGGACAAGGAGGGAAAGGTGGTCGTCGCCAGCGCCGCCGGCACTCCCCTAAAGGCTCCGCGCGCGCAACCCGTCAATGCCTCCGATCTTTCGCCTAACGACTCGCCGGCGCTGGCGGCCGCTTCCGCCGCGCCCGAGCCGACGGTCATGCGTGCCCTTCCGGTGACGGCCGCTTCGCCCGCGGTCGCGCTCACTTCCACCACCGGCGCGACCTGGAAAACCTTCCCCCCCGGAACCGCTCCGGTCGGGCGCATGCTCGACACCACCGGGCTCCGTGAAGTGGCGAGCAACGGCCTCCGCGGCGAACGCGCTTATCTCAAAGGCGACTTCGTCGTGAACTTCGCCGATGCCAACCGCGCCGTCTTGCGCCCGATCAGCGGCACCTCCGGCAACCTCGCCCGCAATCTGCGCGTCATCGTCGATTATCCGGCTGGTGCGCCCCTGCCCGATCCCGGTTCCACTCTCAATCGCGACGACGCGCGCCCCTACGAAATCACCGAGGTCCGCCGCCAATCCGACGGCCAGCTCAACGTCTTCGTCCGCGAAATTATCAAGCCGTAGCGAGGCCTTTCAGGTCGTTAGGCCAAACCTCCCCGCCACCTCCTGGTAGGGCGAGACTCCGTCGAGCCAGGCCCAGCGGATCGCTGCGATTTTCCGCGTTTGGCTCGACAGAGTCTCGCCCTACCGGGGCGCGCGCGATCGTTGCGCTTAGCGCAGAATCACGACGCCGTCGCGGATTTCTGCCGTGCTCACGTTATAGGGCGCGGCCGCGTCCAGCGCGATTCCGAGGATGGATTGCCCGCGATAACTCATGGAGAGAATCGCGGACGGCACCGGGAATCCGTTCGCCTCGATTTTGGAAACCTGCAGCCCGGTGATCGGGGTCGGACCATCAGTCGTGATCGTGAAACTGCCGTTGAGATATCCCTTGGGAAATCCCGGCACCTTGTCCGTAGAAAGGCTCAGCCGCACCTGCGCGGTGTTTCCGCTCACCGCAACGTGGGCGTGCCCGCGCGACTTCGGGTTGGCCGCAATCAAACCATTGATCTCGCTCCCTGAAACCCGAAGTTGCCGGCCCGTCTCAGGAACGGGCGCGGCCGTGGCCTCGGGCGTCGGTTCACCCGCGGACGGAGTCGGAGTGTAGGAAGGCGTGGTCGGGCCCGATTCAAACTGGTCAATCCGCTGCTGGACCTCGGCCAGCTGGGCGGGCGGGAGTTCCTCGATCGGCAACTGGGTCGGCTTCGATCCGCCGGAGAAAAGAAGATAGCTGCCCAGCCCGATGAGCACCAGGGTCAGGAGAGCGAAGGCGGCGAGAAAAAGGCAGCCCTTGCCCGCGCAACCCGTGCCGCTTTTTTTCGGCGGCGGCGCTTCGAGCCAGGTTGGATTGGTGGAATCGGTCGGCATGATCAGGTCGTTAGGCTATTTTGCGCCGCGATCAGTTTCTCGTAAAGGGTTTGCAACCCCTCGGAGAACAGCCGGGTCGGGCCCAGCACCGGCATGAAATTCGTATCGCCCGTCCAACGCGGCACGATATGCAGATGGAGGTGATCCGCCACTCCGGCACCCGCCGCCGTGCCGAGATTGAGGCCGAGGTTGAACCCCTGCGCTTTCATCGTCGCGCGGAGCAGGGCCTGGGCGTGCACTGCCATGGCCCAGAGCTCCAGGATCTCGCCCTCGCCTAACGACGCCAGGTCCGCCGTCTTGCGGTAGGGCACGACCATGAGATGCCCGACCGCGTAGGGGTAGCGGTTCATCATCAGGAAGACATTCTTCCGCCGGGTGATGACAAGATGGGCCGCGTCGTCGCTCGCCTGGGCGGCTTCGCTGAGGAAATTGGGATTGCGATTTTCGAGCTCGAAGTACTCGACCCGCCAGGGGCACCAGAGGGCTTCGATCTCAGCTTTGGGAAACTCCATCGGCTCGTTAGGCAAAAATATCTCGGGGAGCGTATCGGCTGCGGCCGCGATGTCGAGGGCGGGTTTACTTTCTCCGGCTCGTGATCGTGCTCCTGCTCGATTGTAGACGCCTACCTCTGGAGGGTATTTGTCCAGCATCGAGTTCGAGCACCTCGGCATCGCCGCAATGGCGAAGTGCTGGAGGGCATCGCTTTGTCGATGCCGCGGGGGTGCGTATTGATTGCAAGAGAGACCCACTCGACGTTCGCGGAAGCGACAAAGCGCTTCCCTCCAAGGTGAGAGCCTGCGGGCGCTTGCCGCGACGTGAACGCCCGCGCTTCGCAGAGCGAAGCGTCTACATCCGCACGAAGAGCGAGTAACGCGGCAAATCCTGCGCTTTCTCCGAGACGAGGTGTAGCTTCGCCCCTGGCAACAGATCGAGCCAGGCTCGCGCCGGCTGGTTTCGCACCACCAGGGCGTCGAGCTGACCGTTTTTCCACTGCGCGACGGCTTCGTTAGGCGCGAGAAAGTGATCGCGTCGCAAGTAAAGCAGCATCCCCTCCTCCCGCCCGCCGACCACAGCGTAACGCCATTGCCGAGCCGCGGTTTCGGCCCGAACCTGGCGCGAGAATTTTACCAGCGCGTCGCTTTGCTCGTGCAGCGCGGTGCCGATCTTCCAGGCCGCGTAGCCCCCGGTGAAGACGATCGCAAAAAGAAGCGCGGCGCCCAGCCATGGCCGGATCTTGGACCGCCAGCGCTCGTTTTCGAAAGCGCACGCGACCTGCGCGCCTAACAAAAGGCAGAGCGGCGGCAGGATCGGGAAAATCCGGTCGACCCGTTTCGACGGGATGATCGACATCAGGAGCAATCCGCCCACCGCCCAGCAAACGAGCCAGACCGTGTCCGGCTTCATCTGGAGCGAGAGCCGCTCCCGCCGGCGCCAGAAGAAGATCGCCAGGCCGGGCAGGAGCACACTCCAGGGCGCAAATTTGTGTAGCAGATGCGGGAAATAAAAATAGAACGGCTGCGGCTTGTGCACCGTCTCGCTGAAGCGCCCGGCGAATTCCCGGATCACCACGCTTTCATAAAAACCTTCTTGCCTAACGATCCCTCCCGCCGCCCAGGCGAGAAAAATCGCCAGCGACAGAAGCCACGGCCACCAGCCGCTCCAGGCGCTCGGCGTGCCATTCTTGCGGCCGAGGAATTGATAGACGATCAGCCCCGGCAAAATAAACGCGTAGATGATCGGCCCCTTGATCAACATCGCGCTCGCCAGCAGCAGCAGCGCGATCATCCGGTCGCGTCGGCTCCAGGGCTCGGCGCGCCGGATTTTCGCCCAGATCTGCGCCCCGATCAGAAACGTCACGAGCGCGAGCGGCATGTCCGTCCGCACCAGGGTGGCGAGGCGCGGCGAGAGCAGGTTCAGCCCCAGGGCGCTGAACGCAATCAAGCCGCCGGCCACTCCGTAGGCTGCGGTCGCTTC